>JAJYGO010000141.1 GCA_021785115.1 Chloroflexota bacterium
GACGTACGCGGACCGCGGGATCGGGCGCGCGAGGACCGCCAGCGCGATGCCGCTCTCGACGTCGCCGGCGATCGCCGGCGATCCGAACACGACCGCCACCATCGCGAGCACGAAGCTGAACATGAACGCGACCATGATCAGCAGCTGCGAGACGCCCAGCTGGAGCTGGACCTCCGGGACTCCGTCGCGCCGGGCCAGCTCGACGAATCGCTCGAAGCCCCACGCGGTGACCACCACGACGAGCACCGTCAGGAGCAGCAGCGCCCAGGCAAGACGCCGTCGCACGGCTTCGCGGAGCGTCAGCCCCGCGATCGCGAGCACGTCGAGGAAGCCGGCCTTCACCGTCCGTCCTCGCCGAGCAGCTCCATGAAGCGATCCTCGAGTGACTGGCGCTGCGGCTCGACCGCGTACACGCGGCCTCCCAGCCGGACGGCTTCGGCGACGAGGTCGGGGACCGCCTCCTGCCCGATCCCGTCGACGATCAGCAACCCGTCCCCGGCGTGTGTCACCCGGCCGAATCGGTCGAGGGACGCGACGGCCTCGGGCGAGAGCCCGGCGACCCGCAGCCGGACGGTATGCGCGCTGAGGAGCTCCGGGAGCGATCCGGTCGCGACGACCCGCCCGTGGTCGACGACGGCGACCCGGTCGCAGACGCGCTCGACCTCGGTCAGCAGGTGCGAGTTCAGGAACACCGTGACGCCCCGCTCGCGCAGTTCGTGGATGATGCGGCGGACGTCCTGCCGCCCGACCGGGTCGAGGGCCGAGGTCGGCTCGTCGAGGACCACGACGTCGGGCGGCCCGAGCAGCGCGACGCCGAGCCCGAGCCTCTGCTGCATGCCCTTCGAGAACCCCCCGACGCGGTCGTCCGCGCGCTCGGCAAGCCCGACGGTCTGCAGCGCCGACTGGATGGCGCCCGTGCGGCGGGCCCGATCGATCCCCGCGAGCCGGCAGTGCAGCTCGAGCACCTCCCGGGCCGTCAGCCACGGCTGGTACCGGAACAGCTCGGGGAGGTAGCCGATCCGGCGCCGCGCGTCGAGGTCGCCGAGCGGCGCACCGAGCACGGATCCATCACCGGAGGTGGGGTACGCGAGCCCGAGGAGCAGCCTGACCGCGGTCGTCTTGCCCGCGCCGTTCGGACCCAGGAAGCCGAACGCCTCGCCGCGGGCGACGTCGAGGTCGAGGCCTGCGAGGGCGACGGTTCGACCGTAGCGCTTCACGAGGCGCGTGGTGCGGATCGCGGATTCTCCGGTGCGTTCCGAAGGCGCAGCCAGAGCGAAGGGCTGCCCGGGAGCAGTGCGCTCCCCGCGGGCGACCTGCCGGCCGGGTGCGGTGGGGTCCGTGGGGCGAACCCGCCGCACGGGCGCGTCAGGCTGTCCGGGCGCGTCGCTCATGACGGGCGCCAGGTCAGCGAGGGGCGAAGTTGATCGCCGTGATCTTGCCCGCCTCGACCCGGAACGTCGCGTCGAGCTCCTGCGACTGCGCCCCCGGCCGGACGACGAGCAGGTTGCACTCGAACGTGTTGCCGAGATCCCGGCCGTCGCCCGGCAGCATCTTCATGCCCTTGTCGGCACGCAGGAACCAGCCCGCCATCTGGTCGCCGCGGAGGACCCGGACGTTGCCCAGGACGTGGATGCGCATCTCGGCCTTCTCGTCGAACAGTCCGACCGCTGCTTCCCGGTCGCCCGCGTTGAGCCGCTCGAAGAAGGCGTCCATCGTGTCGACTGCACCCATGCCCTGGAGTGTACGCCGGGGGGCGGACGCCGCCGGGGCTGCGATCGGAGCCGCTGCCAGGGGAGCGGCGATCGGCGCTACCGCGCGGGTGGCGCCGCCGCGGCGTCTTCCGGCCGCCCCGCGTCGACGGCCTCGGACGCGCGGATCCGGCGGACGAGCTCGGCGGCCATCTCGTACCGCCCGAAGCTCGGCATGATGTACGCGCCGTCCGCGAGCGTCCGGAGCTCCGCGAGGAGCTGCATCGCGAGCTCGAGCCCGAGCTCGGCCCCACGATCGCCCGCGTCGCGCATCGCCGCCCGGATCCGCTCGGGGATCGTGATGCCCGGTACCTCGTTGTGGAGGAACTCGGCGTGCCGCGACGAGTGGAGTGGCAGCACGCCGGCCAGGATCGGGACGGGGAGCCGGTCGGTTCGCCAGCGCCGCTGGATCGCGGCGACCAGCCGGTCCCACTGGCTCCGGTCGTAGATCGGCTGCGTCATCACGAGCTGCGCCCCGGCACTGAGCTTGTCGTCGAGCCGGCCGAGCTCCCGGTCGAGGTCCGACGCAGTCGGGTCGAGCGCGCAGGCGATCGTGAACCCCGCACGTGCCCCGATCGGCGTACCGGCCTGGTCCTCGCCTCGGTTCAGCCGCGCCAGGATCGCGATGAGCCCGGCGGAGTCGACGTCCCACACGCCCGTGCCCGTGGGATAGTCCCCGACCCGGGGCGGGTCCCCGGTCAGCGCCAGCACGTTGCGGATGCCGAGCGCGTGCGCTCCGAGGAGCTCCGACTCGAGCGCCATGAGGTTGCGGTCCCGGGTCGTGACGTGGACGAGGCACTCCACGCCGACCTCGCGCTGGATCGCGAAGGCGACCGCCATCGCCCCCATCCGGACGCGTGCCATCGCGCTGTCGCTGATGTTCACGACGTCCACGCCGGCGTCGCGCAGGAGGCGGGCGGCTTCGAGCGTGCGCTCGATGCGTACCGACCGCGGCGGGTCGATCTCGACGCTGACGACGAACCGTCGCGCGGCGAGGGCCAGGGCCAGCCCGGTGGGCGGCGGGGCGTCGGCGGAACCGCTGCCTTCGACGGCGCCGGTCCGCGGCACCTCGTGCGAGCGGCGCTCGGTCGCGGCGGGCCGAGCCTCGGCCGAGCCGCGATGCGCCACCGCCGCGTCGATCGACCGGCGCATGGCGGCGACGTGGGCCGGCGTCGTCCCGCAGCACCCGCCCAGGATCGAGGCGCCGGCCTCGAGGAAGCGCGGCACCATCTCGCCGAAGTACTCGGGGTCGGCCGCGTACAGGAAGTTGCCTTCGACGCGCTGCGGGAGGCCGGCGTTCGGCATGATCGAGAGCGCGGGCCGGGCACCAGCCCCGCCCGGTGCCGCGTCGGACGGCAGTGCCGGCATCTCCGACAGGGCGTCCAGGCAGACCAGGGGCCCCGCTCCGCAGTTCACGCCGACCGCGTCGGCGTCCGCCTCGCGGAGTGCCGCGGCCGCCTGCCCAGGCGTCGTCCCGTCGGCTGCGCGCAGCTCCTCGCCGAACGTCATCTCCGCGACGATCGGCAGGTCGGACAGTGCGCGCGCCACCGTGAGCGCCACCAGCAGCTCCTCGAGCCGCCCGAACGTCTCGAGCACGAGCACGTCGACGCCCCCCTCGAGCAGACCCTCGATCTGCTCGCGGAAGGCCGCCTCGACGCGGTCCAGCGACAGGTGCAGCGGCCCGTGCCCGACCGATGTGAGCGGCCCGACCGACCCGGCCACGAGAACGTCCCGTCCGGCCACGTCTCGCGCCTCGCGCGCGAGCTGCGCCGCGCGCCGGTTGAGCCGCGCGGTATCGGCAGACAGTCCGAAGGGCGCGAGCCGGACGCGGTTCGCCCCGAACGAGCACGTCTCGATGGCGTCAGCGCCGGCCGTCACGTACTCGCGGTGGATCGCGCCGACGAGCTCGGGACGGGTGAGGACGAGCTGGTCGAGCGACGCCTGCTGCGGGACGCCACGGCTGAACAGCAGCGTGCCCATCGCGCCGTCGAACAGCACCGGGCGGACTGCCAGCCGGTCGCGGAAGGCGCGCCGAGGAAGCGGCAGGGCGGCGGGGTCGGTCAGATCCGCACTCCGAGGACCCGCTTCTGCCCGAAGGCGAGGCCCAGGACGAGCGCGACGATGCTGATGACGATCGAGGCGAGGAACGCGGCCCAGACGACGTCGATCGAGAACGCCGAGACCGGCCACCCGTGGATCGTGAATCCCAGACGGAGCTGGTCGCTCGCGAGCGCCAGCAGCAGGACCATCCCGGTGTTGATCGCCAGCCCGACCAGACCCATCGTCAGCAGGTTGATCGGCAACGCGAGCAGCCTGACGATCGGCCGCAGGTACGTGTTGATCACGCCGAGCAGCAGCGCGACCAGCGCGAGCTTCCACCATTCGGACCCGAAGTCGAACGAGATGCCCGGCACGAGCTCCACCGCCACGAGCAGGGCCACGGCGTTGATCGCGATCCTGATGAGGATGTCGAGCACGAGCGGCATTGTATGCGCGGCACCGGCGCGCGGATGCGCCGGTGCGCAGAAAGGCCACCTCGTACGATGTCCGGGTGAACCGACCGGCCGACCCGTACGTCCAGCCCGCAGGCGACCCGTACGAGCCATTCGAGCCGTACGTCTTCGACTACCGGCCAACCCCGATCACGCCGTTCGAGTACCTCCTGCGCGACTTCCTCGACGAGTTCTTCCTCGCCTGGCCCGTCTCGGCGACCCACGCGGGCGACCACCGATTCGACAACCGCTGGCCCGACCTGTCCGGCACCGGCCGTCTGGCCCGGCTTGCGCTCCTCCGGCGGTGGCATGCACGGTTCGCCGGGCTCGCGGACGTCGAGCTCACGCCGGACGAGCGCATCGACCGGGGGATTCTCCTCGAGACGCTCGATGCGTACCGCTTCGAGGAGGAGGAGCTCCGCCAGGAGACGTGGGACCCGCTCTGGTACGTCGAGCTCATCGGCGCCGGCCTGTTCTCGCTGCTCGCCCGACCGTATGCGCCGTGGCACCATCGTGGAGAGGCCTTCGTCCGGCGGCTTCGGCACCTGCCGGGCGTCGTCGCGGCGGCGCGCGAGAACCTGCTGGGCATGCCGGAGCGGCCCGTGTCGCGGCTGCACACCGAGACGGCTCTCGCGCATCTCGACGGGATCCGGGAGCTCGTCGACGAGGCGGTGCGGGTCGCCGAGGCGAATCGCTACGACGAGGACGCCTTCCGGCTTCCGCCGCGCTTTGCCGAGGTCGTGCCGGGTGCCCTGGCCGCGCTCGACGACCTGCGCGCGTTCCTCGAGCGCGACGTCCTCGCGCGCTCGAGCGGAGAGGGCCGTCTCGGCCCCCCGCTGTTCGCCGCCAAGCTCCGGCACGTGCTCGCGAGCGACCTCACACCCGACGACCTCTCCGCCAGGGCGACGCGCGACGCACGCGTGGTTCGCGCGGAGATGGCGCGCCTCGCCCGCGATCTGTGGCCGGCGTGGATCGGCGAGCGTCCGATGCCCGAAGGGGCCGCAGCCGACGGCGTGATCGTGCGAGAGGTTCTCGACGCGATCGCCGGCGAGCATCGGCGGCCCGACGAGCTGCTCGACTACTGCACGCGGGAGGTGGCGCGGATCGAGCGGTTCGTGCGCCGGAACCAGATGATCGGCCTGCCCCGCGAGCCCCTCGAGGTCACCTGGACGCCGACGTTCATGCGGGCGTTGGGAGGGGCCTTCCTCGACCCACCGGGGCCGCTCGAGAAGGGCCAGAAGAGCCTGTTCTGGATCACGCCGCCGGGCGACGACTGGTCGCCCGAGCGCGTCGAGTCGCAGCTTCGCGAGGACAACGATCGCATGCTGCGGCTGCTCTGCATCCACGAGGGCATCCCGGGCCACTACCTCCAGCTCGACTGGTCGAACCGCTGCCCGTCCCTGGTCCGGTCGATCTTCGGCTCCGGTGCGTTCGCGGAGGGCTGGGCCGTCTACGTGACGCAGTCGATGATGGACGTCGGGTACGGGCGGCGCGACCCCGCGCTCATGCTCACGCACTGGAAGTTCTTCCTGCGCTCGATCATCAACGTGCTCCTCGACGTCGGGATCCACGCGGGGTCGATGACGGAGGAGGAGGCCCTGCGGCTGATGGTCGAGGACGGCTTCCAGGAGGAGCAGGAGGCGCGCGCGAAGTGGCTGCGGGCGCGGCTGACGTCGACGCAGCTGTCGACGTACTACGCGGGCCAGGCCGAGCTGTGGGACCTCGAGCTCGAGGCGCGCCGGAGATGGGCCGAGACGCACGGCGGAAGCCGGGCCGACGTTCCCGACCCCGTCGTGGTCGGTGGCTACGGCGATGTCGGAGACTTCGATTACCGGGGGCACCTCGAGGCCCTCGTGTCGCACGGCTCCCCGCCCGTCCGCTGGCTGCGCGGGATCGTTCTCGGCGAGCTGCCGTCGACCGCGCACGTCTGAGGCCGCGCTCGGGCCGGCGCACCGCGGGCCGGCGTCGACGTCTCCGACACCCGCGTCCGTCAGGCCGGCGGCCGTCCTGACACCGGGCTGCAACGCGTTTGTTCCGCTCGCTCGAACGGCCGCAGCACGGCGACATCACTCGGCCGCATACCGTGGCGCCACCTCCAGCGGGGTACCAAGCCGAGCGGCCAGCGGCAGACTCCCCGCCTCCCTCCCTCCGCAGACGACCCGAACGGACCCGGGTCGTCTGTTGCCCGGAAGTCGGAATCGGCCCGGGGGGCGCCGGCTCCGACTTCCGGCGCACCGAGCCGGCGCACCGGGACGGTCGGGCGCCGCGGGAGGACACGCCACCGGCTCGACCGCCCGTCGGGATCTGCGCAATCCGGCGCACCGCCGATCCCGTCGCCCCGCCACGACTGGGTACAGTCTCCCCGTGACCGACATCCCCGCCGGAACGACCGCCGGAGCGCCTGCACCGCCGCTGGAGTGGCACGACGTCTGCCGGATCGAGGAGCAGCTCGTGGAGCTCGCCGGGCTGGCGGGCGCGGCCGTCCGCGAGGACCCGTCTCTCGGCGGCTCGCTCGTTCGCTGGCCCGGACGCGGCCCGGCGCTGAACCACCTCGAGCGGGTGCGATGGCCCGCGGACGACGAGGAGATCCAGGCTCGGCTCGGTGCGCTGGCGGCCGTCGTCTCACGGTCCGGTGACCCGCCCGCGATCGCGGTCGTCGACGGCCTCACGAAGCCCGCCGACCTCGGGGCGCGGCTCGCGCGGCTGGGATGGCGCGCGCCGCTGCGCGAACTCGTCCTGTGGACCCGGCGCGCGCCGGCGATGCCGCACCTCGAACCCATCCCGCGCGTCGAGGCGGTCACGGCGCGCACCGTCGAGGCGTACGAGGCGCTCGAGCGGTCGATCTTCGGCCTGGACCCCGGCCTCGCAGCGTCCCGGCTCGAGGCGGCGCAGCGCGCGATGGCGGCCGGACGGCTGCGTGCGTACCTCCTGAGGATGGGCGAGGAACCGGTTGCGACCGCGCGGCTGTGGTCGTTCGGCGATCTCGCGTGCGTCGACGGGATCGGCGTGGTGGAACCGGCGCGGCGCCGCCGCTACGGCTCGCTCGTGACCGCCATCGCGACCCGCGCGGCGCTCGCGTCCGGCCACCGGCTCGCGTGGCTCGAAGTCGCCGGTGACAACGTCGGAGCGCGCGACCTGTACGAGCGGCTGGGGTACCGGACCGCGTTCGAGTGGCGGCTCTTCGTCCGCTGAGCGCGCTCTTCCTCCGCCGAACCGGCGCTCTTCCTCCATCGAATTCTTCCGCCGAACGGCGGCCGCGCCGACCCGGGCGGCGTATGCTCGCGTCGGGTGCTGACGGGAGGTGAGGCATGGCGGTCATCACGATCTCGCGGCAGTTCGGCGCCGGCGGGGCGACCGTCGCGAACCTGCTCGCCGACCACCTCCACATCGACATCATCGACCAGTCGCTCATCGCAGAGGTCGCACGGCGTGCCGCGCTCGAGCCTGCCGACGTCGAGGCCGAGGACGAGCGTCCGACGACGCTCCTGGATCGCCTGGCGCTCTCGTTCTCACCGCTCGCCGCCGGGTTCGGAATCGCGTGGGAGCCGCCGTACCCCGATCCCACGTTCGACCCGCGCCGCGAGGTGCTCATGCTCACGCAGGACGTCATCCGCGAGGCCGCGAAGACGGGGAACGTCGTGATCGTGGGGCGCGGAGGGGCCCACGTCCTGCGCGACGACGCGCGCGCCTTCCACGTGTTCCTGCACGCCGATGCCCAGTTCCGCAGTCGGATCGTGATGGAGCGGGAGCGGATCGACCGGGCTGCCGCGGACCGCCGGGTGCACGAGATGGATGCGAACCGCGCGGCGTACGTCCACCAGGTCTACGGCCGGGACTGGAACGACGTCCGGCTGTATCACCTCGCGATCGACACCGGCCGGATCGGGTTCGACGGCGCGGCGGCGCTCATCGAGCGCGGCCTGCTCGCCCGCGGCGGTGGTGAGCCGGGGGCTGGTGGCCAGCAGGAGGTCCGCCCGGGGGCGTGACGCCGCTCGGCCCGGCCTCGGCACGCCGGAGCGCCGCGCTGCTCGGCGGCGTGGCGCGGCACTCCCGCGGACGAGGCGCGGTGGGGCGCGAGGGCGCTCGCGCGGGCTGAGGAGGTGCAGCCGGTCTGACCGGCTGCCATCACGCCTTCCGGCGGCGAAGCGACCCCAGCATCAGCAGCAGCCCGCCGACGACGAGGATCACCGGCCACGCGGTCCCGATCGTGCCGGAGATCGCGTATCGCGTGTCCTCGGACGCCACGTACGCGCCGATCGTCGCCAGGATCACGGCGGGGACGAGTGGCCACGGGTGCCGCTCATGCATCCGCAGGACCATGGCGAGCACCCAGATCAGCGCGAAGCCGGCGCCCATCGCGATGAGGAACAGCCCTCCGCCGAGCTGCCCCGCGTAGACCGTGGTGAGCGGGATGCCCGCGCCGATGCCCGTCACGATGCCGCCGGGGACGAGGAACCCGTACTCGCCGGTCGCAAGGAACACGATCAGCAGGATCAGCCCGACCGCGAGCACGATGTATTCGCCGGCGTTCGGCAGGAACCGGTCCAGCAGCAGGAACCCGCCGAGCGCCACCAGCACGAGTCCCGCCACCCAGGCGCCGACCGGCGCGGCCTGCGTGCTCTGTGGCTGCTGCGGCCGCTGCGGTTGCTGCGGCCAGCCTGGCGGCGCGGGCTGCCACCCCGGGGCGTTCGGCGGCTGCTGCCACGGGGGGCCGCCGGCGCCGGGTTGTGCGGACTGGCCGGGGTCCACCGATCCCCCCGGAACGCTCGTCGTCATCGTCGATGCTCCTGTCGGCCGGAACGGACCCCGGCATGCGGACGCGCGGCGATCGTGCCACGCCGGAAGCACCCGCGACAGGGCCAGCCGGACGTCCGACGTCACCGTCACGCCGCGCCGGACGAGCCGAGCGGCCTACCATATGCGGGCGGGGGTTCCGACGAGGTCGATTCGTGACGACGCCCGCCCCTGCCCGCCGCGCCCCGGCCGTCGATGCTCCCACCCCTGTCGACGCGCCGCCGGCCGCCGCGGATTCCGGCGCCCTCGCCGGCGCTCCCGGCGGGGCCGAGGTTGGGCGCTCGGGCCGTGCCCCGGCC
>JAJYGO010000017.1 GCA_021785115.1 Chloroflexota bacterium
CGACGCCGACTCGTGGATCTTCACCGCGTAGCCCTTGCGGGCGAGCTGCCAGGCGGCGGTCAGACCGGCCGGCCCGGAGCCCACCACCGCGATGCGGTGGCCGTTGGCGGCCGCGACCTCGATCCCGAGGTCCTCGCCGCTCTCGACGTGGCGGTCGGAGATGAAGCGCTTGAGCCGGCGGATCGGGAGCGTGCCCTCGAGCGAGCCGCGGGTGCACTCGGACTCGCACGGCGCGTAGCACGCCCGCCCCAGGGTGCCCACGAGCGGCGTGGCGTCCAGCACCAGGCGGTGCGCCTTCTCGTACTCGCCGCTCCGGATCAGCGACACGTACCCGTGCGCCTCGATCCCGGCGGGGCACGCGAACGTGCACGGCGAGGAGCCCTGGCGGTCGATGACCGCCTTCTTCGGCACGGCCTGCGGGAACGCGATGTACGCGGCGCGACGGGCGACCAGGTCGGCGTTGAACTGGTCGGGCACGGCGACGGTGCAGGCGGTCTCGCACTTCTGGCAGCCGGTGCACGCCACCTCGTCGACGTAGCGCGCCTTGCGCTTCACCTTCGCGTGGAACTGCCCGCCGCCGTTCCGCGCGATCCCCTCGACCTCGCTGTACGTCAGCACGGTGAGGTTGGGGTGGTGGATCGTCTGCGCCATCTTCGGCGTCGAGATGCAGCTCGCGCAGTCCAGGGTCGGGAAGACCTTCGACAGCAGGATCATCCGGCCGCCGACGCTCGCCTCCTTCTCGACGACGAGCACCTTGTAGCCCATGTCGCCGAGCTTCAGGGCGGACTCCATCCCCCCGATGCCGCTGCCGACGACGAGGACGTCGTAATCCATGCTCACTTCGCCCCCTGCTCCCGAAGCCCGGCCAGGAGGCTCGAGAACTGCTTCACGTGGTTCGTGAACGGCTCGGCGCAGACCGAGCAGATCGCCGCCATGCGGACGCGCTGGGGATCGTGACCGCCCGCCTTCAGCAGCTCCTGCGCCTCGCCCACGATCCGCGACGCGCGGTGCGCGCAGTCGGGCAGGTAGGCGCACTCGTCGCCGTCCGAGGCGATGAAGACACCGTCGAACCCCTGCTCGATCGCGTGCGCGATCCACGACGGCTTGATCCCGCTCGTGCACGGCATGCTGATGACCTCGACCCCGGGCGAGTAATGCAGGTGGTTGCTGCCGGCCAGGTCGATGCCCGGGTCCGAGATGTTGTTGGTCGAGAAGACGAGGATCCGCGGAACGGACCCGGTGTGCTTCCCGGTCACGTCGGCGACGGCGACCGCGCTCATGGGACGGTGCTCCTGCGGGTGGCGGGCCGTGGGCGGGGCGCGACGGATCGCGCCCCGCGTCGGGCCCTGGGCGGTGCTACTTGGCGCGCTTCACGAAGACGCGGTCGTACCCGGTCGCCGCGATGTGGCCCAGGAACTCGTGGCCCACCTTCGTGGCCCACGCCCCGATGTCGCTCTTGGTCACGGGGTCGCTGGACCAGACCTCGATGATGCTGCCCACGGGGACGGTGCCCATCCCCTTCTTGGCCTCGAGGAGCGGGCCCGGGCAGGCCGCGCCGCGCGCATCGATGACCTTGGCCGCGGTGATGTTCTCGAGCTCGTTCTCGGTGAGTGTTGCGGGCATCTGATCCTCCTGTGACGCCTGCGGCGTCGCTGCGATTGGCGGGTGCGCCCCGCGGCCGCGGACGGCCGGCGGGCTAGTAGACGAGGGCGTTGGTGGCGGCGGTCACCTCCGCGACGAAGCGGCCGGCGGCAACGACCTCTGCGTTCTCGATGAACTGCCGGGAGGGGTCGATCCCGCGCGCGTTGATACAGGGACCGCAGACGAGCAGGCGCCCGCCCAGGTCGGCGTAGTCCTTGAGCAGCCGCGCCAGCGGCGGGAACCCGCGCGCCTCGACGCCGTCGGTACGCCCGCGCACGGCGAGCTCGACGCCGCTGCCCTGCAGGCCGACCACGACCTGCACCTCCGACGCGAGGGCGGCCACCGCCATCACGAACGGGATGGTGGCAAGCTCGGGATCGTCCGGCCCGTGCGTGACCATGAAGACCAGCTTCTCGTTGTCAGACACCTGCCTGTCCCCTCCTCGGGCGCGACGTCCAGGCGGCCGACCGGCCGTCCCGTCCCCGGGATGCCGCCCGACCGTCGCTCAATGGAGTTTCTCGACCACGATCTCGTCGCAGTCCTCGCGCGGGTACACGCCGACGAGGCGATGCCCGGCGCGGACCGCCCACGCGGGAATGTCGATCTTCGAGGCGCCGTCCGACGACCGGACCGCGACGACGTCCCCCACCTCGGCCTCGCGGATCGCCCGGATGAGCTCCATGAGGGGGCCCGGGCACGCGCTGCCGCGGGCGTCAACGACGCGCGCGACGGTCCCCGGCTTCGTCCCGATCGCCATCTGTCGACCTTTCGGCTGCGCCGCTCAGATGAAGAGCGGGGAGGATCCCTCCTGCATGAGCCCGATGACCGTCGCGGCGCCGACCGGCTCGGCCATCCCCTCGACGAGGTCGTCGCGGGTCAGGCCGTACATGTCCATGGTCATCTGGCAGGGCATGAACTCGACGCCGAGCGCCTGCGCGACCTCGAGGAGCTCCTTTGGGCTCGAGACCTTGTACTGCCTGGCGAGCTTGCCCATCATCCAGGGCCCCATGCCCAGGAAGTTCATCTTCGAGAGCTTCCGGTGGCTGATCCCGGGCCGCTGCATGAACGCGAGCAGCTTCTGCATCCAGTTCTGCCCGGTGATCCGCCGCTCGTCCTTCACGAAGACCTGGAGTCCCCAGAAGGTCACGAAGACGCGGCACTTCGCGCCCATCGCGCCCGCCGTCGAGGCGAGGATCATGGTCGCCCAGGTGCGCTCGAGATCGCCGCTGTAGTCGATGATCAGGATGTCGTGGAGGGCCGGCTCGGCCTCGTGGGCCGGCGCGGGCTGCGGTGCCGGCGCCTCGACCGGGGGCGCCTCGACGGGGCGTTCGAGGGTGAGGGTCATCGAACGACTCCTACTTCTTCTGGAGGACGAAGCGGTACACGCCGGCGTCCGAGCCGGACTCGACGAGCGGGTTGCCGGTCGACTTCGCCCACGCCTCGAAGTCCTTCACGGATCCGGCGTCGGTCGCGAGGACCTCGAGCAGCTGCCCGGACGAGAGCGTCTTCATGGCCTGCGCCGTCTTGACGATCGGCATCGGGCATGCCAGGCCCTTCGCGTCCAGCCGCTGCGCGATCTCGAGAGCCGCCATGCTGCGTTCCTTTCCGCGCCCGTTCGGGCGCCGTGAGCCGGGCCAGCACCGGTCCGGTTGGGTCAGATGAAGATGAGCTGGCCGCCCTCAGCGGCCGAGAGGAAGCCGGCGATCCCCTCCACGCCGTCGACCAGGGGGTCGAGGTCGGCGGGGTCGAGCTTCAGGACGTCCATGGACTGCGCGCAGGCGAGGATCTCGAGCTCTCCGAGCTCCTTCGACTGCCGCAGCGTCTCGACCCAGTTCACCTGGCCGGACGCGACCGCGGCGGTCATGAGCGGTGCCGCCTGCTGGTCGGCGTCGGCCGAGAGGCCCCGCGCCTTCCCGATCCGATCGGCACGGAAGGCCTCGAGGCCCCAGTACTGGAGCAGGATGCGCACCGGACGGCCCAGCACCGCCGCGCCGGCGGCGAAGACACTCGCCGCGGTCAGCCGGTCATCGGTGCCGGAGAAGAGCACGATCGAGAGCGGTTCGTCCATCACTGCCTCACACGGGCTGGGGGATCGGGGGCGTTTCGTGGGTCACGGCGGCCCCGGGCGTGGCGGCCACGCCGAGCATGCCGAGGCGCGTGAGGCGGCGGATCAGCACCGCATGCATGACGTCGCAGGCCCGGACGATCTCCGGGTCGGCCAGCCGGTAGCGGACCTCGCGGCCGTCCCGCTCGGCCTCGACGATCCCGGCACTGCGCATGACCGCCAGGTGCTGCGACACGCTGGGCTGGGACACGCCCAGCCCGTCCGCCAGCCGCCCGACCTCGCACGGTCCCTCGGCGAGCCGGTGGACGATCTCGAGACGGTGCGGGTTCGCGAGCGTCTTCAGGACCGCTGCCTGCATCACGCAGATCTCATCCATGGATCGACGCATGAACAGATGCGCACATTTGCATCAGCACCTGACACGTGACCCTCGTGGTTGCAGTCAGTCGGCGGGTTTCGGAACGTGTACCCCCGATGGGGACGGCGTCTCATGCAAGAGTGTGTCAAGCCGTCATGAGATACCCCAGTGCCACATGGCTCCCCGCGCGGGGGCCAGCAAGTCCAGGCTCAGGGCGGGCTACGTCTCGCCAGCAGGCAGGCCCTGACGCCCGTGCGCCCGGGGCGCGCCTGCTGGCGGAGCAGCGCCGGGGCGTGCCCGCTCGGACCGCGCGGCCGCCCCACCAGCGGCCTCCGCACCCCCCGCGCGTGTGTTCACCCGCCGTTCACCGCCGTTCACCGGGCGCGCCACCCTCGCTCGGTAGAACAGCGTCAGTGCACCGAGGAAGGGTTCCCCGGGGACGGGAAGGGTCGAAGGAGATCCGCCATGACAACGCAGAAGAGTTTGAGCTGGCTGGTCGCGCTGGCCGGCCTCTGGGAGATCGCCGCGCCGTTCGTGTTCGGCGCCACGGCCACCACGGCGTTCCTGTGGGATGCCCTGATCGTGGGGGCCGTGCTGGTCGTGCTGGGCGCCTGGGCGGCCCTCTCGAACCAGGAGGGCACCGATCGGGGCCTCGACTGGCTCAACGCGATCCTCGGCGTCTGGCTGATCGTGGCCCCCTTCGTGCTGGGCTACACGGGGATCACGGCCGCCCTCTGGAACGACGTCGTGGTGGGCATCGTCGTGGCGGCCCTGGGGGCCTGGGCCGCGGTGGCCCTCGGCCAGCGCCAGCACCCCCAGATGATGTGACGGTCCGGCCCAGGAGACGGGTGCCCTGACGCGCCCGGTCCCCGCGGGCTGGTACTTCCGAAAGGCGACCGGATCGCGTTCGACCCCGCTCGCCTCCAGCGGCCCCGGTCAGCTACCTGGCCGGGGCCGCGCCACGTCCTGGGGCCGCGGCGGCGGCGGAGCCACGCGTCGCTGGAAGGGCCCGGGCGTCGGTCCGGACGGGACGCGCGCAAGGATCACAACTGCCACGGTGGCAGCCCGGGCGGAGGGCCTGCGCCACGACAACCTCGCCGCCTCGGTTGCCGAGTCGCTCGCGCTCGACGTCGCCGACTACGCAATCGATCCGGAGGTGAGGTTCGCCGCGCGCGCCGAAGCGCTCCTTGCTGCGCCGCTGCATTCCGCCAGCCACGTCAATGCCGAGGCCGCCGCGGCCGCGGCCCATCAAGGCTCGGGCTCCCGCGGAGCGTCTCCGAGCGGCGGTCGCAGCGCGAGGATCCGAGCCACCCACCAGCTGTGGAGATCGTGACCGCGCCGTGGTCGATAGTGCGCGCGCCGCTCTACGTTTCCGAGACACTGCGCCACGAGCGGCGCGCCCGGCGCCAAGCGTCGCTCCCACTCGTGGACCAATTCCGGCGTCGTCACCACTGTCACCCCGCGTCGCGCCGCGGCCCGACCCGCCCGCCGGTCGTCTGAGGCGAGCCGAATGCCACGGGCCTGTGCCAGAGCGATGGCCTGCGCTTCGCCATCGTCGACCTCTTGCGCCAGTTCGACGTAGTAGGTGACTTCGATCGGGTCGAGCGCAGCCCGTGCAAGGTCGCCTGTGCGCGCGAGAGGATCGAGATTGATCGACACGCGCTCGCCACCGGGATCGTCCGGCTCGAGGAAGAGCGTCTCAGACTCGACGCGAGGTGCGATGAGGAGGGTCAGCCGCAGCTCCGTCAAGATCCGGCCGCACTGCCCGGTCGCCACCAGGTTCATCAGGACGTCGGCGTCTGCGACGAGCGGCACGCGCAACGGCTCACCAGCGGACATCGAACCTGAGGGGCTCTCCCAGGTCGACGGCTCCGCCTTCGTCGGCGGTGCCCCCGTCGATGCTCGAGAACCGCTCGATCTGGCGACGCAGGTCAAGTCGATCGACCCGAAGCAGAGCCCCGAGCTCTCGCTCGGTCACCATCTCGCGCTCGTAGGCTTCGAGGGCGAGCAGCGTGAACCGGCGGGGCAATCGACGCGCATCGGGCGATGGTTCGGCGAGGTCGAGCAGGCGACGGGCCTCGCGTACCTGCAGCCGGGAGGCCGCCAGCCGCTCCCATTGGCCGGCGGGGACGAACCGCAGGTCCTCGAGCCGAAGGATCATCGCCTGCGCGGACACCCCGAAGTCGTTCGCCAGCACGAGCAGGTCGGCCACGATCGCCTGGCGCCCATCGCGCAGGATCTCTCGCAGGCGCCGCTCGAGACCGGGGCGAGGCATCAGGAAAGACGCCGCGAAGCGCTCGGCGAACCTCTCGATCTCGGGCAGTCGGTGGTAACCAGCGACCCGGGTGACCTCAGGGCGGCCGGGCGCGACGAGGTAGTGGGCGAGCTCGTGCGCAAGCGTCCAACGCTGGCGGACGAATGCATGCGCCGCGTTCACGGCGACACACCCGCCAGCCACGTCGGAGGTGCCGAGGAGGCCGCCGATCGCGTCCGGCATCGCGATGCCGAAGATTCGGAGACCGAACTCGCGCTCGAGGAGGTCACGCAGGGCATGGACGGGCCCATCGCCAAGCCCGAGGCGCCGGCGCTCGGCATCAGCCACCAAGTCGGCGTCCTCCTCCGCACGCTTCGGCTCAAACACGTACGGAGGGGGAGGCGGGACGCGTAGGGGCGCGTCAAGCATCGCCTCGAGTCGGAGGTAGTCACGGACCAGCTCCTCGAGGCGCGCCACTGCCTGCTCAAGACGATCACGCTCGACCGGCGCGGCCGACAACGGCACCCGGAACTGTGCCGCCAGACTCGGTGACGGCGGCTGCTCACGCACGAGGGCGGCGACATCCGTTTCGTACGCGTCGGCAAGGTCGACGAGCATCTGCGGCGAAAGCCGCCGATGCCCCGCCTCGATTGCCGCGACCGTGGGCCGCGATACCCCCAGCCGATCGGCGATCTGCTGCTGCGTCAGGGCGCGAAGGCGTCGCGCCTCCTGGAGACGAGCGCCGATCCTCGGCGGGTACGCATCGACCATCACGCCGCCTCTGCCGTTCCCGGCCCCCACCCGACCGCGCGCGCGACGCTCGCGTCTGACTCGGCCAGGGCCGCCCACTCGGCGCCGTAGCGATGCAGCAGCGCGAGGTTCATCTCGGCCTCGAGCGTCGCGCCGCCCGCCGCTTCCATGGCGAGTTCCGGCCAGCGCACGTGGAGGAGCGGCACGGCCTCGCTCGTGAGTCGCTGGAACTGCCACGCCTGATAGGCCATCAGCCTGGCGACGTCGGAGCCACCGAGCGGATCGCGGGCGTAGTCGATGCGGTCGTAGGTCGCGAGACCCGCCGCGACGACCGATTGCCGCCGCAGCACGCAGGACCCGCAGCATCCGCATTGCTTGACATCGTGGCGGTGAAGCGGGAACGCGTCACAGGACTCCGTCTCGGCGATCCCGACCCGAAGGTCGAACGGGATCCTCGCTACCAGTTCGGCTTTCGTGTCCCAGCGGTGTGGCAGCGCCACCGCGACGTCGTACCCGACCGAGCGGGCCCACCGAGTCCAGGCCTCGAGCACGCGGGGATGGGCAGACTTGGCCGCCTGGGAACCAGCCTGATGCTCGCCTAGCCGGGGATTGAGCGCGCCGTATCCGTTCTCGAAGACGAGGACGGCGCGGGCCATCGCGACCTGTGCCACGACGGCGGCGAGCACCTGGAACAGGAACGCGCGCGACCGTTGCCACGAATCGCGCGAGAGCGTGGCCTCGAGGTGGAGCGGGATGCCCACGAGGACGACACGACCCGGGTAGGACCGCTGCAGTCGCGCTGCGAGCCGCCGTTGGACCGCGGCGACGACCGTGCTGGACTGGGCCCCGACGAGCACGAGCCCCCCGTCGCGGTTCGCATCGAGCCAGACAGCGGCACCGGCGAAAGAGTCCAGACCGCCGGAGAAGAGGCCAACCGCGTCCCATTCGCGATCGGGAAGGCCGAGCACGAGTTGTGACTCGCCGCCGCGCGGCATCCGCCGCGTGACCAGCTCCAGTCGCCAGCGATCATCGGTGATCGCGCACAGCCAGCGTTCCAGCTCCGGGATGGCATGCCGGAAGGCTCTGGCATCAGCGACCGGGATACGCAGGTGGAGTTCTCGCCGCCACGATGCCGGGCGAAGCGCAACGCGATCAGCAGCGTAGCAGCACATCGCGAGCGAGAGCAGGTCGGCCGAGCGCGCCGACACCACCCGCCCCAGCGTGCCCGGGATCCGCCGATCGTCAGGCCACACGGTCTCGCCACGCAGCTGGTCGACCGCCCGCGCCGCCGCGCCTGATCGGTCGAGAAAGTCGAACTTCATCGCCTGTCCGGCAAGGCGACCGCGACAACGTCGCTGAGCACCTCGGCGGTCGGACGGCGACTGGCGGGACGGGCCGTCACCCGGCGGCCGTTGCTGATCTGGCGCCCGTACCGTTCGGCATCTGACAGGAGCGCAGACAGGAGCCTGCGCTCCTCCGCGTCCACCTCGGGAATGGGTCGCTCGCGCAGCCGCAACCGCCGAAGCGGCGCGAGGAGATTCGCGCGCACCAACTGCTCGACGACGACGGGGAGGTGATTCACATCGAGACGCCCCAGCTGCAAGAGATCTCGCAGATCAGCCGCGAGGGCTCGCCTGGCCAGGCGGACGCCGTCTTCGGAATACCCGAAGTGCTTCCACTGCACGCCCGCCCGCCACCATCGTCGCGGCACGCTCGTCGGTAGGTAGTCCCGATCCGGCACCTTCTGACCCCGTCACAGAGCAACGCCAGAATCAGACTCCTGTAATCTAACATTGTCAAGTCTGGACGCGATTCTTCCGGGGCTTCGCGTCACCACACGGTCGGACGGGCGAGCCCAACTCGCAGTCGTGCTCCCCGTCTTGGCAGTGAAAGACCCGATCGCGCACTCTACGCGGTTCCCGCTTGGACGGAGGGGGAGGTTACGGGGGTTACGATCGCCGGAGGTTTCGCCGTGGGAAGCGCAGCCAGGTCGCCCGCTCCTCTCGTCGCGCCGGCGCAGGCGGGACAAGTCCTTCCCCCGATCGAAACCCTGCGGACGGTGCCGTCAGACAACCGATAGACGAGCATGCCAGCGGGCGCCTCGGCGCCGCGGAACCCGGTCACGCGGTCGAGGAACTCGGTGACGGCCAGGCTCGCCACAACACCGTTGATGCTGACCACGGCAGGTTGGCGAACGTCTACATCGTTCACGTAGCCTGCGGCGCGCTGCGCCTCGAACCCTTCGGGCCCGAGCTGCTCGGC
>JAJYGO010000106.1 GCA_021785115.1 Chloroflexota bacterium
GTGACCGCTGGCTCGCGATGTGCTGGGCACCGCCGATCAGCGCCAGCGCGAGGAGCATCAGGATCGGACCGCGGGATCCGGACGCGAGCGCAACGACGATGGACAGCGGGACCATCAGCGTCACGAGGACGGTCAGCACGAGTCGGCGCTGGGGGACGATCAGGGCGATGCCGACCACGGGCGCGAGCAGCGCGGCACGCGCGACCTGGATCGTGTTCATGCCGAGCACCGTCAGCCGCGTGCTGGCCGACAGTTGACCCAACCCGACCAGGACCGTGACCACCCCAATGACGAAGCATGCATACAGCAGCTGCCGGACCCAGCGGAGGTCCGTCCCGACCCGGATCGCTGCCGGGGTGATCGCCGCCAGGACGAGGACCCAGTAGGTGATGGCCTTGCCGAGCGCGAGTGACTGGTCAGGGGCGTAGGTGGCTCCTGCCAGGACGAGCACAGCCAGGGCGACCCAGAGCGCCAACCCCAGGCGCGAGGTCCGGAACGAGCGCCTCGACGCCACCAGGGCAATCGCCTGGGCGCCGTTCGCCGCTGCGAGAACCATGGTGATGTCGAATGGCAGGTACGGGTCGAGGGCGCCCTTGTAGAACGGGATCAGCAGGTATGCCGCGAGCACGATGCCCGGCGCGCGCACCATCGCCACGACCGCAACGGCTCCGCCGACCGCGATCAGCGCGACGGCCGGGCCGGCGACGGCCACGGCGATCCCGGCAAGCACGGCGGTGAGGGGAACGAGGCCGACCCATCTGGAGGGCACGGGCCTCGCCGCAGCGACCAGGTTCACAAGCCGGGCTCGCGGTGGGGATGGGCGCCGACGGCCGGTCGATGCCGGGCTGGCTCAGTACGCGTCATCGATGGCTCCGGCACGTCGCAAGCACGTCAGGCCACGAGCGTGGCCGGATCTTCCGACCGTATCATGTCGCACACCTGTTGGATATCCGCCATGCGGACGACTCGGCGCAGCGAGGGGGATAGGGTGGGTGAGGCGGGCCCTGGGCGCGAGTCAGCCCCGGCGGCGAGCTTGCATGCACACGAACCGTCCCGACCCAGCCCGCCGGGTCGGTCGATCAGACGATGCTAGCCAGAGTTGTGGGCGTTGCGCGCTCACGCTGGCGGGGCGGCTCATTCGGGCGCAACGTGCTGACCCTGGTGATCGGGACCGGCATGTCGCAGGTGATCGTCGTCGCGACTGCCCCAGTGCTGACCCGGCTGTACGCCCCGGCGGACTTCGGCCTGTTCTCGGTCGCAAACTCCATCATGGCCATCCTGATGTCGATCACCTGCCTCCGGCTGGAGTTCGCGGTCCCGCTGCCCCAGGACGATGTGGAAGCGGCGAATGTTCTGGGGCTGACGCTGCTCCTGGCGGCACTCCTGAGCGTCGTGTCGGTGGTCGTGCTATGGCTCGTCGGTGACAGACTCCTCATCCTGCTGGGCGGCAGTGCCCTCGGGGCCCCCATCTTGCTGATCGCCGTCGGCCAGTTCGGCGGTGGAGTCGTGTCAAGCCTGGGCAACTGGGCCGTTCGCACGAAGGACTTCGCCTCCATCGCATCGATGCGGATGTCGCAGGCGATCGCACTGGTTGTTGTCCAGACGGGACTCGGCATCGCCGGCATTGGGGCGACGGGCCTGCTCGCTGGAGCGGTCCTGAGCAGATTCGCCGGGGCCTCCCGCCTCGCCCGGAGCGCCTGGCGCACGCATGCCAGCGAGTTCCGGCAGGTCAGCCGCGCCGGCATGCGCCGCGTGGCGAGCCGCTACCGCTCAATCGCCCTGCTGTCCACTCCATCCGCGATCCTCAACACGGTCGGCCTCCAGGCGCCGACCCTGCTGCTTGTCCTCCTGTACGGGGTGGACACGGGCGGGCTCTACGCGCTGGCGCAGCGGATTACGTCCATCCCGCTCACCCTGATCGCCTCGGCCGTCGGCCAGGTCTTCCTGGCCGAGGCTGCGCGCGATGCCCGATCCGACGCTCGGGCTGTCCGGACCCTGTTCCTCCGCACGACGGTGTCGCTCGCCCGGCTCGGCATCGCCCCGACGATCCTCCTCATGATCGCGGCGCCGCTGGTCGCAGGCCCGGTGTTCGGCGGCGCCTGGAATCAGGTCGGCCTGTACATCGCCATCCTCGCCCCGATGTACCTGATCACCTTCGTGACCACCGCCACCGGGGACGGGCTCTACGCAGTTGAGCGAATGGACCTCCAGCTCATCCGAGAGATCGTGCGGCTGGTCTGCCTTGGTGGGTCGGTGCCGCTTGCCGCGGCACTGGGGTTCGACGCCACGGGCGCCGTGATGATGCTCAGCGTCGGCGGGGCGGTGGCGTACCTTGGGTACGGCGTCATCATGTGGTGGGCGATCAACCGCCATGCGGCGCGGTTCGGTCGTTCGCCGGACGCAGAACAGACGATCGCTGATGTCTGAGGGGAGGCGCTCGGCGCGCCCAGCCGCGGATGCCCCCCGGCGACCTGGCGCCGTCCGCCAGGTCTGGATCGTCAACCACTATGCGTCGGGGCCGGACTCGCCGGCTGGCACGCGCCACTTCGAGCTCGCCCGGCGGCTCGTCGCAAGAGGCCACCGTGTGACCATCTTCGCCGCCAGCTTCGGGCACAACAGCGGTCAAGATCGCCGCCTCAAGGGCCACCAGCTGGCCCGGGGCGAGTGGTATCAGGGCGTTCGGTTCGTCTGGGTCCGGACCCTGCCGTATCGGGGCAACACCTGGCGCCGAGACCTCAACATGCTCTCCTTCCTGCTCGTGTTCGTGGTGGCGCAGGCCCGGGAGCCGCGGCCGGGCTTCGTGGTCGGCTCGACAGTTGACCCGTTCGCGGCGCTGGGGGGATGGCTCGCGGCCCGCCTGCGGCGGGCCGCGTTCGCGTTCGAAATCCGCGACCTGTGGCCGCAGACCCTGGTCGACCTCGGGGCGCTCCGGATGGGTTCGCCAGGGGAGCGCCTGCTGCGGGCGATCGAGGCGTTCCTGGTCCGGCGGGCATCGACCGTGATCACCCTGCTCCCCGGCATCCGCGACTATCTCGAGGCGCAGGGCCTGCCAACGGGCCACGTCGTGTATCTCCCCAATGGCGCCGACCTCGCCGCGTACGGCGAGGGCGCGATGACGTCTGGGGCGCCAGCAGCCGTGACAAGCGCCATGGACGAGATCGCGCGGATGCGGCGCGACGGCCGCCTCGTGGTCGGGTACCTCGGGGCGTTCGGGCGGGTCAACCGGGCGGACCTGATCGCGGAGGCCGCGGTGGAGGCGGACCGGCGCCAGCCGGGCCGCATCGGGGTGGTGCTGATCGGCCAGGGCCCCGAAGGCCGACTCGTCGAGCAGCGTGCCGCCGGTCATGCCGCTGTCAGCGTCTGCCCGCCGGTCCCGAAACCGTTCGTGCCCGCTGTGCTCCGCGCCCTTGACGCGGCCGTGGTTCACACGACGTACACGCCGGTCTACAAGTACGGCGTCAGCTTCAACAAGCTGTTCGAGTACATGGCGGCCGAGCGCCCCGTGATCTTCGCCTGTGACGCCGCCTACGACCCGGTCGCTTCAACCGGGGCGGGAGTCACGACCAAGCCCGACGATCCGGGGGCCATGGCGACGGCCTTCCTGGACGTGGCGGCACTGTCGCCGGAAGCGCGCGCCGCGATGGGCCGGGCCGGCCGCGACTTCGTCGATCGGGAGCACAACTTCGATCAGCTCGGGGCCACCCTTGCGGACCTCGTCGAGACGGGGTCACAGGACCGGGGCTGTGCGCCCCACCGCTCCTAGGATCGGCCGCGCGGCGGGGCTGGGGCCGTCATCGCCGGCGTCACATCGACGGTGCCGCGTGCGCTGCCGTGGGGAGCAGCCGGTGGCTGCGGCGACAACGCGCCAGCCGCGACAGCCTCGGGCGCCCCGAAGCCGTCTGCGGCATCCGACTGCACGTCGGCCAAGGCGTAACCTCCGTATCCGCCCCGCTCGTCGACCCGCGTGCTCGGCCCGACGCGGTTCAGCACAACGCCCAGGACAGTAGCCCCAGCGCGCCGGAGCAGGTCGATGTTCTCCTCGACGGAGCGACGCCTGCTGCGTTCCGCGTCCACGACGAACAGGACCGCGTCCAGGAGCGAACTGAGCAGGGCGCTATCGGCGAAGGTGGCCAGCGGCGGGCCGTCGACGATCACCAGGTCGAACTCTGCCACTGCCCGCTCGATCAGGTCGCGCATCCGCTGGGATCCAAGGAGTTCGGCCGGGTTGGGCGGCAGCGCTCCGCTGGTGAGCACGACCAGGTTGGCCGACGGGGTGGCCTGCGCCAGCTCGGCGAGGTCTCGCCGGTCGCCGACCAGCGCCGACGTCAGGCCGACCTCGTTGTGGAGTCCGACCGCTGCGTGGATCCGCGGCCTCCGCAGGTCCGCGTCGATGAGCAGCACGCGTCGGCCGGCGAGGGCGTAGACACTCGCGAGGTTGGTGGCCGTCACGGTCTTCCCCTCGCCCTCCCGGGCGCTCGTCACCAGGATGGACCGAGGCTGGCGATCCACCCCGGCGAACTCGAGGTTCGTGCGCAGCGTGCGGTACGCCTCGACGACCCTGGACCAGGGATCTGTCAGCGCGGCGAGGTACAAGGCCTCGGGCTGACTTTCATGCACCCGGATCGGGTTGATGCTCGCGAGCACGCTCGCGCCCGTGAGCCGCTCCACCTCCTCGACGCCGCCCACCGATTCGTCGAGCAGTTCCGCCAGGAGCGCGACGCCGGCCGCCAGGAGGAGGCCCAACACGGCGGCAACAAGCACATTGAGCAGCGGCTTGGGCGAGATGGCATCCGTCGGCGCGACGGCCGGCTCGATCACCGAGAGCAGGTTCGCGGAGCCGACCGACGAGAATCCGAGCAGCGTGGAGTACGTCGAGCGGAGCGTCACCAGCTGCCCCTCGAGCGTGGACAGCTCGGCCTCGTCTGCAGCCGTCCGGTTCGGCTTCCCGACCAGCTCCGTGACGCGCTGCTGGGTCGTCGTGATCTGGTCCTGCGTCGATGCGAGATCCGCGTCGATCGCGGCCTGGATATCGGCCTGACGCCCCTGGATCGAGGCGGTCTTGGAGATGAGGCGATCAGCGAGGGCGTTCGCGGTGGCGGCGGCGCGTGCCGCATCGGAGTCCTTCACCGAGATGACGAGCAGCGTGCTGCCCGACGACGTGTCCGCGGTAACCCGCCGCGAGAGGTCGTCAGGTGTTGTCGGCAGCCCCAGCTCGTCGATCACGGCCTGGAGCTGGGGCCGAGTCGTGGCGATGGCCGCGTAGGTCGTGGAGAGCTGCTGGGAGGCCAGCAGCCCCGTGTAGTCGGGGTTGGCGCTGGTGAGGGCCTGACCCACGATCAGGGTGGTCTTGGCCTCGTACGTGCGCTGCTGGAGCTGGCTTACGACAAGGGCTGCGCCAGCCGCCAGCACCGTGCAGGCGACCAGGAGCGGAAGCCACTTGCGGGTGATGGCCAGAAAGCGACGAACGTCCACGTTTGGCCCCTGCTGGTCGAGCGCCGGCGTCCGGCGCCGAGTCGCCATGAGTGCGCTGGCGCCGATCATCGAGGAGTTGCTCACGGCCAGTCAACTGCCGGACGCAGGTGATCGGCTTGCCGATCTCGGCACGGGACCCGCACGCACGACCGCTTGCCGCGTGCCTTGGCCCCACCTTCAGCTGACTGTGTCGCCCGGCTGCCAGTGGTGGACCGTGGCCGTGCCGCCGCGGACGCGGATCGCGGCCTCGAGCTCCGCCGGCGTCCCCGCCAGGATCGGGAACGTGCCCCAGTGGATCGGCAGGACGTGCGACACGCCCAGGAGCTCAACCGCGATCGCGGCGCCGGCCGGGTCCATCGTGTAGTGGCCGCCGATCGGCAGCATGGCGAGGTCGGGCTTGAACCGCTCCCGGATGAGCGCCATGTCGCCGAACACGTCGGTGTCGCCCGCGTGGTAGACGCGGAACCCGTTCTCCAGCTCCACGACGAAGCCGGCCGGCTCGCCCAGGTACAGCGTGCTGGCCGCGTCCATGCTCCAGTCGCCGGCGGAGTGCTCGGCCGTGGTCATCGACACGCGCAGCCCGGCCGCCTCCACCGTGCCGCCCTTGTTCATGCCGATCACCGCGTCGGACCCGCCGGGCAGGCGGCGGGCGAGCCACAGGCTCATCTCGTGGATGCACGGCCAGGCGGGGCGGAACCGCGCGCCGATCGCGACCGCGTCGCCCAGGTGGTCCGCGTGGCCGTGGGTGACCAGCAGCAGGTCGCAGCGCTCGACCGCGTCGGCCGGCCGGGGGCTCTTGGGGTTGCCCAGCCAGGGGTCGAACAGGACGACCTTGCCGCCCGGCGTGCGCATCTCGACCGCAGCATGGCCGAGCCAGGTGAAGCTGGTGTCGCGTCCGATCGCCATTGCGCGCCTCCGAAGGTTCGCTGCTCGGTGGGGTCGCCCCGCCTCCCGGGCGGCGGGCGCCCCGTCTGGGCGGATTATCCGCCGCAATGGCCGAGGCGGTTCAGCGAGCCCCACCCGGGGCACGAGGCGACCCGCCGGGGACGTGAAGAGGGCGCCGAGCCCCGCCCGGCTACACTCGCCCGGTGCGCACGCCCCGGACCGCCGCCGGGGCGACCGCAGCGGCCGGCCCGCGTTCCGGCACCGGGCTCGTGGTAGGAGGCTCGCATGCACGTCCGCATCCGCCTGTTCGCGATGCAGCGCGAGGCCGCCGGGACGCGCGAGCTGGGCGTCGAGGTGGCCGAGGGCGCCACCGTGGCCGACGCCTGGGATGCGGCGGTGGCGCAGGTGCCCGCCCTGGTGCCGGGCCGCGAGACGCTGCGCTTCGCGGTCAACGGCGGCTATGCGGAGCCGAGCCGGCCGCTCCAGGACGGCGACGAGGTGGCCGCGATCCCGCCGGTGAGCGGCGGCGACGGCACCGACGAGGCCGGGCCCGAGGGCCGGATCCGGATCGTCGAGATCCACGCGGAGCCGTTCGCGCCGACGCTCGCCGACGACCTCGCGCGCCGGCTCGCCACGCCCGAGGACGGCGCCGTGGTCACGTTCCTCGGCCGGACGCGCGTCACGCCCGGGACGCCAGCGCCGGGCCAGGAGGCGGAGGCTGCGCGCCACGCCGGCGCCCGGGTGGAGGGCCTCGAGTACGAGGCGTTCGAGCCGATGGCGCTCGCGGTCCTTGGCCAGATCGCGGACGAGATCGAGGCTCGGTTCGGCGTGGTCCGGCTGGCCATCGTCCACCGCACGGGCGCGGTGCCGCCGGGCGAGGCGTCGATCCTGGTGGTCGCCGCGGCGCCCCACCGCGACGCCGCCTTCGCGGCGGCCCGCTTCGCGATCGACGAGACCAAGGCCCGGGCGCCCATCTGGAAGGCCGAGCGGTTCGAGGATGGCCGGGTGTGGATCGGCGCGCCGGCCCGCACCGCGGCCCAGGACGCGGGCTGAGCCGCACGGGACGTCGCCACCCGTTGGCCGCGGGCCGCCATACTGGCGTCATGCAGGGGGAGCCGGGGAGCATCGTGGAGCAGCTGCTCGAGCGGGCGTCCGCGATGGCCGCCGCATGGAGCGCCGGCGCCCGCGGATCCACGACGGCGGGCCAGGAGCGCGCGATCCTGCGGCTGCTCGGGGTGTCCGATGCGGACCGCGAGGGGCGCCCGCTGGCGGCCGAGGTCGTGGACCGCTACCTCGCCCCCGACCCGAGTCGCCTCGGCGGCGGGCTGGCCCTGCCGATCGCGGTGGCGATGGAGGAGTACGGACTGCCGGTCACCGAGGTGGCCCTGGAGGTGGCGGCCGGCAACATCGACCTGGGCATGGAGGCGGAGCTGCTGGCGGACCCTGCCCGGCGAGCCCGGGCCGCGGCGGCGGCGGGCGCGATGGCCAGGGCTGCGCTGGCCCGGGCCGACGCCAACCGCACGGCCCGGCGCGAGCTCTTCGCGCTGCTGGGCGAGGCGGGGCGTCCGTACCTGGGCGTGACGCTCGAGGCGCCGGCGATCGTGGACGCGCTCGACGAGGCGATCGCCGCGGTGGCGGCAGGGGCCGGCGCGATCCGCGTCCAGGTGCCGCCCAGCCGCGAACTCACGAGCCTGTCCGCCCGCGCCGGGTCGCCGGTGGAGGCGTGGCTGCCGGCGCCGACGTCGCGGGGCGGGCTCGCCGCGTTCGACCCGGCCGACGCGCCGACGCCCACCGGCTCCCGGCGCGCCCTCAGCGTCCTGCGCTCGGCGCTCGACGACGCCGGCGCCCGCAACGGCCGCTACGTGCGGCTGATCACCGAATCGCCGGCGCTCGCCGCCCCCGACCAGGCGGTGGTCGCCGCCTTCGAGCGGATCGACCTCGTGGTCGCCGACCCGCTGCGGGAGATCGTGGGCGGCCGTGTCGACCCCGACCGCGCCATCGCCGACCACGCCTTCGCGCACCGCCTGCTGGCCCGGGGCGGGACGCGCGTCCTGGTGCCCGCCGCGGCGCTGGTCGTGGGGGCTGACCTCGCGGCCGGAGTGCCGTCGGACCCGGCCACCCGCTCCGGCCGGGCCCTCGCGCTCCAGCTGCTGGCCGTCCAGCTCGCCCTGGCCGACGGCCTGCCGGTCGACGGCGTGGTGGTGGGTGCGCTGCCGGCGTGGCTGGCCGACGAGCCGAACGCGAGCGCCCGGGCCGTGGCCGAGGTGGCGGTCCGCCGCGACCTGTTCCCGGCGCATGCGCTGGCGTTCCTCGAGCCGTCGGTCGGCGGCAGCCCTGACGAGTGGCCAGCGCTCGTGGCCGGCCTGCTGCCGGACGCGGGCGACGTCAAGCTCCTCCTGTGCCGCGGGTCGTCCGGCTTCGCCGCGCGGTCGGCCGGGATGCGCGCCGCGGCGGCCGTGGCGAACTCCATCGCCGTGTCCCGCACGAGGCCCGCGCTGACCGGGATCGCCGCCGACCATCGGGACCGGACGCTCGCCGCCGCCGCCCAGACGCTCAAGGGCCTCGAGGACGAGGGCTGGCGGTGGCTCGTGGAGTCCCCGCTCGGCCTGCCCTCGGCCCGTCTGGGCGCCGAGGCCGTCGCCGACCGCACGAGCGGGTTCGACGTGCTGGCGCCGGGCGGAGCAGCCTGATCGACCTGGCCTGACGCGGCCACGCGGCGCGGCGCCCGAGGGCCACCGACCCCGGACCCGTTGATGCGTCCGGCGCATCTGGGCCAACGTCGCGGCCGTCCAACGAAGGCGCAACAGCATGCGGTCTGTCGGGCCGAAGATCCTTCGGTATTCTCGACATTCACCAGAAGGAACACCCATTCGAGGCGCCTACCGTGGTACACCCCGCCCGTGACGAGATCGACGACGCCATCCTGCGCGAGC
>JAJYGO010000497.1 GCA_021785115.1 Chloroflexota bacterium
CGTGGTAGGCCCACTCGGCGATCTGCTCCCGGGCCGTGATCCGGCCGAAGCGCGCGCTCACACCGGCTCGCTCGAGCTCTGCCGGCCCGAGCGTGCTGAGCCAGGCAAGCGTCTCCGCACGCGCGGCACGCCACGCGACCAGCGAGTCCAACGGTGCGCCGGGCGGCGGAGCCGCTGCCCCGCGCGGCATCGGCACGTCGTCAACATCGGCGATCATCGCCTCCACCCGGGCGCCGAGCAGCCCTTCGACGTACAGGAGGTGACCGAGCACCTCGCGGGGGGACCATTCCTCGGGCGCGGGCCGACGTTCCAGGACCTCGGCCGGGACGGACTTCACGACCGCGTCGAGCGCGGTGCGCATCGCCCGCATGACGTCGAGCACCCCTGCCTCGAGCTCCGCCTGGCGGCCACCGGCTGCGGTCTCCGCTCCGGCGCCGCCGCCGGGCGTCCCTGTCGAAATCGGGGGGCTGGCCATCCCATCTGCTCCTTTCGTGTTGTCCGGCGCGACGCTTCGGACTGGCTTCGCCGGTCAGCATGGCCCGAAGCCGCCGCCGGGACAGTGACATGCCTCGCTCCCCTGGTCATCGTCCTGCGGCGGCGACGGCGCCTCGCAGCCACGATCCGCCAATCATCGTTGACGGGTGGGCCTGCCAGGTCCCTGCCCGAAGAAGGCTCGTCTCTGGCCCTCGGCAGCGCGCCGGCCGCGCTCCGCCGGGTCACGTGGCGGCTGCCACTGCGCCGTCGCCCGCGACCATGGTCACGGCGTGCGCGTCATCGGACGGACACGCTTCGTCCATGAGTACCGAGATCGTCCGCCATGCCTCCAGTACCCAACCCATCTACCTGCCGGCGCACATGCCGCCGCCCATGGTCTGTCCGGCGCGGTACCACCGCATCCTCGTGGGCTATGACGGCACGGCGGCGGCACGCCGAGCCCTGGCCCTGGCGGCGACCCTGACGGGCGTGTTCGGCGCCTCGCTCACCGTCGTCAGCGTGGTACCGCCCTGGCCGGGAGACCTGACGGGCGGGCCACTACTGGCAGCATCGATCCCACCGGACGATGCGGCCGTGCACATCGATCAACTGCGCGAGGCCGAAGCCGCGCTGGACGCGTGCGGCGTGTCCGCCGAGCTGTGCGCACCAGAAGGCGATCCCGCACGCACGATCGAACAGCTCGCCGAGGAAGGCGACATCGACATGATCGTGCTGGGGGGACGGCGCCTCGGCCTGTTGGGCCGGTTGCTGCTCGGCAGCACGTCCGAGCACGTCCCGACGCGTGCCCGAGCCACCGTCATCGTCACACATTGACGCGCCCGATGCGCGCGGCCCGGCCTCGCGGGCCGGCGTCCGCGTGCGGTGGCCGTTCGTCCGCCTGCGCGGAGCAGCCGGCTGTTCGTCGTGTGGACGACGGAGGCACGGGAACGTGGCTGATACGGTGGCTCACGGCGGCGCCCGCATCGCGCCGGGACCGCGACCGTTGCCGACGATGAGGGACCCGACGATGCCCATCAACCTGCAGCGAGCCTACGATCCCCCATCGACCGAGGACGGGTTTCGTGTCCTGGTCGACCGGGTGTGGCCCCGGGGCCGGTCACGCGAAGCGCTCCGGCTGGCCCAATGGGCTCCCGATCTGGGTCCGAGCCACGAGTTGCGCCGCTGGTTCGACCACGACCCGGCGCGCTGGGCCGAGTTCCAGGCACGCTACCGGGCCGAACTGAGGGAGCCCGGGCGGTCGGCCCAGCTCGACGCGCTCGCCGAGCGCGCTCGGGCCACGACCGTGACGCTCGTCTACGGTGCGCACGACACGGAGCACAATCAGGCCCGCGTGATCGCCGAGGAGCTCGAGCGGCGACTCAGGGTCGGATCGGCATGACGGAGGCACGGCGCGCGCGCACCCCGATGGCGGTCGCCATCGTCGCGCCGTTGTTCGCGCCGGTGCGGCCTGCGCAACCGTACGGCCCGCATGCCTTCCTGGTGGATCTTGCCCGGGCGCTCGCGGCGCGGGGCCACCGCACGGTGGTCTACTGCGCTGCCGGCTCGCTCATACCCGGCGTGGCAACCTGCACCGTGCCGGTCAATCCGCTGGTGGCGGGTGCGAGAGTGCACCTGCTCGGGGGGAGGCGCGGCACCGCGGAGGCCGGGCTGCACGCCCACGCCGCGTCTCCGGATGCGATCGCCGACGCCGTACGCGGTGCGTTCGAGCGCGTCTTCCGCGAGATCGACCGCCGGGGTACGGACGTGATCAGCCAGCATGCGTTCGATGCGGAGGCGATCGAGGTAGCGGAGCGGCGCCCGGTCCTGCACACACTTCACCTGCCGCCAATGGGTCGGGTCATCGCGGCCGCTCAGGCGACCACCGCCACGCTTGCGGCGGTGTCGGAGGCGTCTCGACGCGACTGGGAGGCTGCCGGCGTGCCCGGTGTGCGTGTCCTGCGCAACGGCGTCCCGGCCTGGGATCCCGGCACGCCCGAGATCGAGCCGGTGGCGTTGATGGCCGGCCGCTTCTCCCCGGAGAAGGGGTTCGCGGCCGGCATTCGCATGGCGCTGCGGGCCGGGCTGCGCCCCCGGCTCATCGGAGAACCGTACGACCGCGGCTACTTCGAGTCGGAGATCGTCCCGCTCCTCCCCCTGGCCGAGCTCCTGCCCACGGTGCCCCGTGAGGCGCTGTGGGGCGCCATGGCTCGTGCGGCGGTGACGCTCGTGCCCATCGAATGGGAAGAACCGTTCGGGCTCGTCGCCGCCGAGGCGCAGATGGCCGGGTGCCCCGTGGTGGGATACCGGCGGGGCGCCCTGCCGGAGGTCGTGGAAGAGGGCGTCAGCGGATTCCTGGCGCCGCCCGGCGACGAGGATGCGCTGGTCGAGGAGATCGCTCGGGCGCGCCGACTCGACCGGGCCGGGGTCCGGGCGTCGGCCCTGCGCCGACTCGGAATCGAGCCCGCAACTGATGCGTACGAGCAGGTGTTGCTGGAGATCGCGACGCGCCGCGCCGATAGCTGGTCCAATCGTCCCTCCGCGCCGGGGCCTCTGCGGCCTTGAGGGCAGGGCCGACTCGGGCCCCACGGGACCGCTGCGGGAGGGGCCGTTGGCCGTGGGCGATGGCGCCGCGCCGTCCAACCCGCGTCGTGCGTATCCCCCGCCAGCGGACGCGGCTTCGGTCGCTCCGTACGCGGGACGACCGACGCCAGCTACGCCGTGCCCTACGGTGGCGTCGTGCCGAGTCTCCGGGTCACCCGGAGCCGTCTCGGGCCTGCTTCCGACGGAGGAGCGTGTAGTGGGCGTTGGCCGGTCGCGCTGGCCGCCTGACCGGACGACGGCCTCGCCTGGGGGCGCGTCGGCGGTGGCGCGCATCGCGCTTCACTACCGGGGTTCCCGGGAGGGGATGGCCGCCTGGGCTTTCCATCGGATCGCGGGCGTGGCGATCTGGCTGTTCGTGGTCGTGCACGTGGTCGACATCTACCTCGTCGGTGGCGACCCGAGGGCGTATGACGCGATCCTGCGCGTATATGCCAGTCCGGCCGGCCGCGTCGGCGAGGTGCTGCTCGGGGCGGGCCTGCTGTACCACGCGCTGAACGGCCTGCGGATCATCGTGATGGACTTGTGGCCCGCGATGACGATTCTTTCGAGGCAACTCTGGTATGCCTGCTGGGCCATCTTCGTCATCGTGGGCGTGCCCGGGGCGATCCTGATCCTGCGGCCGATCTTCGCACGCTGACGAGTGCGACTCGCGATGAACGTACAGCTGCGGATCCAGCGATACGACCCCGACGCGGACATGCGGCCGCACTGGGAGACGTATCCGCTCGAGGCCAACCCGCGAGAGCGGGTCCTGGATCTCCTGCACCGTGTGAAGGACGAAATCGACGGTTCGCTCACGTTCCGGCGCTCCTGCGGTCACGGTGTCTGCGGGTCAGACGCACTGGAGATCAACGGTCACAACCGTCTGGCCTGCAAGACCCTGGTCATGCAGGTCGGCACCACGATCAGCGTCGGGCCGCTGCCGGCCCTGCCGCTCATCAAGGACCTGGTGGTGGATCTTGACGGCTTCTTCGAGCGGCATCGCAGCGTGCGGCCGTGGTTCATCAACGACGCACCGCCGCCCGCTCGCGAGCGAGCTCAGGACCCGGCTCAGCGCGCGCTGATCGAGGAAACCTCGCGCTGCATCCTGTGCGCGGCCTGCACGAGCTCGTGTCCGTCGTTCTGGGCCCAGCGGAGCTACGTCGGCCCCGCTGCGATCGTGCAGGCTGACCGCTTCATCTTCGACTCACGGGACACGGGGGGCGCAGAGCGATTGGACATCCTGGCCGACCGCAGTGGCGTCTGGCACTGCCGGACGATCTTCAACTGCGTGGACGCGTGCCCGGTCGGCATCGACGTCACACGGGCCATCCTGGAGGTCACCGGTGCCATCCTCGAGCGAGCCAGCTGACCCGGTCGCGGTGCCCGAGCGGCCGTCTGGAGAGCCGCCGAGCATCGTCTCCGACCTGGCTGCCTTCGTTGTGCGGGCCTCGTTCGAGGGCCTGTCACGTCTCGCCGTGGAGGCGCTCGAGATCCGGCTCCTCGACGCGCTCGCCTGTGCGTACGGCGCGCTCGATGCCGCGCCGGTGGACGCCGTCCTCGAGCACGTCCGGGACCAGGGCGGTATCGCCAGGTGTCGCCTCGTGAACCACGGCAAGTCGGCGCCCGATCGTGCTGCGCTCTACAACGGCGCGCTCATCCGGTACCTGGACTTCAACGACGCTTACCTGGCCCCCCACGAGACCTGCCATCCGAGCGACAACGTCGCGGCCGTGCTCGCCGTGGCCCAGTACGCGGGTTGCACGGGCCGCGAGTTCCTGACCGCCCTGGCGGTCGCCTACCAGGTGCAGTGCCGGCTCTCAGACGTCGCGCCGGTGCGGGACCGCGGCTTCGACCACACGGTGCAGGGGGCCTATGCCGTCGCGGCCGGGGCGGCCAAGGCGCTCCGGCTGGATCGCGCGAAGACTGGCCACGCGCTTGCGTTGGCCGGCACCGCCCTGAACGGCCTCCGGGTCACCCGAACCGGCGAGCTGTCCAACTGGAAAGGTCTCGCCTACCCGTTCATGGCGAGTTGTGCCGTCCAGACGACGTTGCTCGCGCAGCGGGGCATCAGCGGGCCCTCGGAAGTCTTCGAGGGGAGCGGTGGTCTGATGCAATCCATCGCTGGCCCGTTCGAGATCGACTGGGCGACGGAGGACCTCGAGCGGGTGCGAGCCACCGTCCTGAAGCGGTTCAACGCGGAGATCCACAGCCAATCGGCGATCGAGGGTGTGCTCGAGCTCCGGGAGCAGAGCGGGCTGCGGGCCACCGATCTCACGCGCCTCGAGCTCTCCACGTTCGACGTCGCCTACGACATCATCGGTGGCGGGACAGCCGGGGACCGCCATGCCGCCCGGACCAAAGAGCAGGCCGATCATTCCCTCCCCTACCTGCTGGCCGTCGCGCTGCTCGACGGCCAGGTCATGCCAGAGCAGTTCTTGCTCGACCGGATCCGGCGGCCGGACGTCCAGCAGCTGCTCCAGCGGATCACGGTTCGCGCCGACCCCGAGCTCAGCCGGCGCTTCCCCGCCGAGGAGCCTTGCCGGATCGTCGCGCGCCTGAGCGACGGCCGCACCCTGCGGTGCGAGAAGGACGACTACGTCGGCTACCGGACACGGCCACTCGACTGGGCGGCAGTGCGCGCCAAGTTCGATCGGCTGGCCGGCTCCGTGCTGGACCCGGAGCGTCGAGATCGCATCGCCCACGCGGTGGCCGACCTTGAGCACGGGACCGTGGCCGAGCTGACCGCCCTGCTCGGGCCCGCGGCCGCCACCTCCGGCCCAGGGGTCGGTGGAGCACAGGCCCGAAGCCACCGCAGCGCGCGCCAGAACTGATGTCCCCAGACGAGGTTGTCACCATGCTTGCCGCGTTCGCCGTCATGCCATTGGGAACCGGAGAGTCGACCGGAGCGCTGGTCGCGGAAGCCGTGCGCATCGTCCGATCGAGCGGTCTCCCCAACGAGACCAACGCCATGTTCACCAACATCGAAGGCGACTGGGACGCCGTGATGGCCGTCATCCGGGCCTGCGTCGAGAAGGTCGCGGAGGAGGCGCCCCGTGTGACCGTGCAGGTCAAGCTCGACTACCGCCGCGGCACGGCTGCCGGTGCGCTCACTCGCGACGTCGAGTCGATCGAGCGACGGCTGCGCGAGGCGCGCTGACACGGCGCTCGGCGAGGAGGATCGGGGGAATCGCGGCGGGCCCGCCACACCATGGCGACTGCCACGCCATTGCGGCTGCGAGGAGGACTGCACCATGGCCGAGGAAGAGCGAGCCTTTCCCTTCATCCGGCTCAACGAGCGGGAAGCCAAGCCGCGCTCGCGCGGGCTGACCGAGATACGCGGGCCGTACTACACACCGATGGGACCCCGCTACCTTGCCGACGTGCTGGAAACCATGGGCAGCTACGTGGACATCCTGAAGTTCGCGGGCGGCTCGTTCAGCCTCATGCCGAAGACCGCCGTCAGCGACCTCATCGAGACCGCTCACCGGCACCAGGTGCTCGTGTCGACCGGCGGGTTCATCGAACACGTGCTGACAGAAGGTCCCGCGCTTGTGGAGCGGTACCTCGACGAGTGCGCCCAGATGGGCTTCGACATCGTGGAGGTCTCGAACGGGTTCCTCTCCGTGCCCGTCGAGGACCTGGTCCGCCTCACCAAACGGGTGCAGCAGCACGGTCTGAAGGCCAAGCCTGAGGTCGGGATCCAGTTCGGGGCCGGCGGTGCGTCACGGATCGACGAACTCGCGACGGAGGGCACCCGGGACGTTGAGTGGGCGCTGCAGCTGGCGCGCCGTCACCTGGATGCCGGCGCCGCGATGATCATGATCGAGTCAGAGGGGATCACCGAACAGGTGGCAGCGTGGCGCCCCGAGGTCCCCGGCCGGTTCGTGGAAGCACTCGGGCTGGACCGCGTCATGTTCGAGGCCGCCGACCCTGACGTGTTCGCCTGGTACGTGCGGAACTACGGGCCCGAAGTCAATCTCTTCGTGGACCACAGCCAGATCGTGCAGCTAGAGTCACTGCGCTCGGGAACCTGGGGCACCAAGAGCCTGTTCGGGCGGGTCGTCACGTACAAGGGCTGACGGGGGACTCGGCGGCGCGCCGGCAAGCCGAGACCGCGACGCATTGGACTGGGGACCTCCGCCCTGTCCCATCGCCGGCTTGCGCTCGCGGGCCGCGTGCCCCTGTGGTGTCAGCGCCAGCTCACCAGCGTCAGCGTCAGCCACAGCACATACGCTCAGACGATCACGACCAGCGCGGTGAGCGCCCGCATCACCGCGGTGACCTCGCGATGACCGTCGACGACATCGATCACCACGGCCCGGGCACCCAGGGCGGCGTGCGCTGCCACGACCGCCACCAATCCGAGCTCGGATAGCTGGGAACCGGCTGACGCAGATAGGCGAGCACGGTGGTGAAGTCGCGGAGGCCGCCAGGGGCGAGCAGGTGCTGGGCCACCAGGTGAACGCCCACGAACGCGACGAGCAGCACGCCGATGAGCGCCTGCAGCGGCCATGCGAGGCTGCGCGCCGCCCCTGCCCCCGCGGGCGAGTGGGATCCGGGGTCGGTGCCCGGCACCACGCCTGGCGGCGAGTTCGTCGGCCGACCGGCGAAGCGACGCTGAACCTCGGGCACCTCGTGTGCCTCAGCGCGAGAGAATGGCCCAGCCGCGACCATCGTCAGCACCGCGCTGACGATGGTCGCCAGGAAATAGGCGGTGCTGCGTGTGGAGTTCGAGGGGACGCCTCCCGTGGTGACGGTCAGGAGCGTGACCCGTAGCCCGTTGACCCCGCGAAAGAGCACAGCCGCGATGAGGAGGACGTCGCCCACCAAGAATGAGCGCGAGCCGAAGATCGCGAGGTGCGAGTCCCAGCCCGATGGCCCGCGAGCGAGCAGGCTGAGAACCACAAGGTGCACCGTGAGATAGGCCACCAAGATGAGCCCACTCAGGCGGTTCAGGGCGAACGCGAGCCAGCCCGGGTGGCGTACGTGCGCTTCGAGCCAGTACAGGGCGCGCCGGTCACGCCGCCCGCCACGTACACCGCGAGGGCCCATCCCCAGGTGATCAGGAGCCAGTCCCCGGACGCCTGGAAGCTCGTGGTCGGCGTCGCGGCCCGTCCTCCGGCTCCGGCTGCGCCCTCTCGAGGCTACCCCTTCCGAGCCGCGGCGGCACTCGAGGTGGACGCCACGGCCGCTCATCGCGAGGTTCTGTCGTCTGGCAGACGGATCCGGCCGAGGCGGCGCGGCATCGCTGACTTCGCAGAACGTGACGCAGGGACCCCGGCACGCCAGCGGTTGGCCACGCTCCGACATGGTGCCCGGGGCCCCTGCGTCACCCTCTGACGCCCTGGCCGCGGCGGTTGGGCAGCGGCCCGCTCATCAGCCGTCGCCGGCAACCGCGAGATGCCCGCGCGGACAGGCGGCGGGCACCCCTGGGGAGGCAATCAGGCGGCAGCCTTCTTCGCGGCCTCCTCCTCCATGTTCTCGAACATCCGGGCTGCGGCGTCCGGCGAGAGCCGCTCATCGAGCAGCGGCAGGTAGATCTCCTCTTCCTTCGCGAAGTGCACGACGATGACGGCATGCAGCCCATACAGGACCTGTCGCAGCCGTCGCAGCTCCTCGGGGCGCACCGGGCCCCGCCCAACGACCGAACGGACGTCGTCGAACTGCCGCACCAGGCGCGCGATCTCGGCGTGGTCACGCGCCATCGTGGCCGTGGCGCCCGTCCCTCCGATCGCCCACTCGACCACCGGGTAGAGCGCCACTTCCTCGACATGTGCGTGGACCAGCAGATGGCGGTGCAGGAAGGCGGTCGCGGCGGCGAGGCGGGCCACGAGCTCGTTCGGTGACAGCTGCTCGGCGAGATCTGCGATCTCCCGCAGCGCGTCCACCTGCGGGCGCAGGCCGGCGTGCTCATCGCGCAGCGGCTGGGTAACTCGGTCCATCTTCATGCTCCTTCGCGCGTATGCGCCCTGTCGAGCGCCGGGCCGGGCCGCGTCGTGGTCCCATCCGGATCGTTCGCTCGCCCACAGCATGGGCGTGCGCCGGCGGCCGGCGCGGTGACTTCGGTCCAGGCCCCGGCGCCACCACGAGCGCCCCCCCCCGAGGCGGTGCGGAGCGAAGTCACGGCCGCCCCGGGGCAGCTGGCGGCACCATGCTCGCAACGCAGGCACGACGCAGCGCGCCGCTCGCCGGCGGCGAGCGCGAGGAGGTGACAGACG
>JAJYGO010000319.1:0-1355 GCA_021785115.1 Chloroflexota bacterium
CGGAAGTGGGCCGCGGCGCGTCTCGGACGCGTCGAGGTAGGCGCCGATCGCCTCGGCGATGAGCGCCGTCTTCGTCCGGCCCGTCGAGCGAGCCAGGCGATCGAGGCGGTCGAGCAGGTCGGTGGGCAGCAGGATGGTCGTCCGCCGGGTGGTTGTCATATGCACACATATATGCCTCACTGGACGCAGCCCGTCAAGCGTCCGTAGGATCGTCCCGCGCGTTCCCGCCGGCGAGGGGCCGCGCTCCTCCCCCACGCCGCACTGGGAGCACACCGTGGCCAACCTCGAAGCGCATCTGCGCGTACCGGGACCCACCCCGCTGCCCGATCCCGTCCGGGAAGCCGGAGCGTGGCAGATGGTCAACCACCGCGGACCCGAGTTCGCCGCCCTCATGGGGCGCGTGGTGCCCGCTCTGCAGCGGGGCTTCCGCACCTCGAACGACGTCCTCCTCGTGGGGGCTTCCGGGACCGGCGGACTCGAGGCGGCCGTGGTGAACCACCTCTCCCCGGGGGATCCGGTGCTGGCGGTCAGCATCGGCGCGTTCGGTGACCGGTTCGCCAGGATCGCCACGCGGTACGGGGCGGACGTCACGGTGCTCCCGGTCGAATGGGGGCGCGCCGCCGAGCCGGACGCGGTGCGGCAGGCGATCGCGGAGATGCGCGCCCAGGGACACGACCCGGTGGCCGTGTTCCTCACCCACAACGAGACGTCGACCGGCGTCACGAACCCGGTCGCGGAGCTCGCCGCGACGGTCCGGGCCACGGCCCCCGAGGCGCTGCTCCTGGTCGACGCGATCAGCGGCCTCGGCGCCGTGCCGTTCGAGACGGACGCCTGGGGCCTGGACGTGGTCGTGACCGGATCCCAGAAGAGCTGGATGGTCCCGCCGGGACTGACCATGCTCTCCGTGTCCCCGCGCGCCTGGGCCGCCGCCGAGCGCGCGACCATGCCCCGCTTCTACCTCGACCTCAAGGCGCACCGCGATGCGGCCGAGAAGGGCTCCACGCCCTGGACCCCGCCCGTCAGCGTGTGTTTCCAGCTGGACGTGGCGCTCGGGTTGATCGAGGCGGAGGGCTACCCGGCGGTCTTCGCGCGGCACGCGGCCTGCGGCGCCGCCACGCGCGCCGGCCTGCAGGCCCTCGGCTTCCGCCTCTTCGCCGATCCGGCCCATGCCTCGAACACCGTCACCGCGGCCCACGTCCCCGCCGACCTGGACTGGAAGGCCTTCAACGCCGACCTTCGACGCCGCGGGCTCATGCTGGCCGGCGGCCAGGGCAAGCTGACCGGCCTGGTCTTCCGGGTGGGGCACCTCGGCCACGTCAGCGTCAACCAGATCCTCGCGGCGCTCGACATCCTCG
>JAJYGO010000319.1:1365-9247 GCA_021785115.1 Chloroflexota bacterium
CCTCGAGGAGGCGCTGCTGGCCGCCGGAAAGCCGGTGGACCGCGGCGCTTCGCTGGCGGCCGCGGCACGCGCGGCGGACGTGGCGACGGCCGCGGCCGCCGCCGAGACGGGAGTCCGATCATGAAGCTGCTCGTCGCGGAAGCGCTCGCGGACGAGGGCGTGGCACTCCTCCGCGCCCACCACCAGGTCGACGTCCGCACCGGGCTGTCACGCGAGGAGCTCCTCGCCGCGCTCCCGGAGTACGACGGGCTGATGGTGCGGAGCCAGGTGAAGGTCGACGCGGAGGCGATCGCCGCCGGATCGCGGCTGGCGGTCATCGGCCGGGCCGGGGTCGGGGTCGACAACGTGGACCTGGACGCCGCGACACGGGCCGGCATCGTGGTGGTCAACGCGCCGACCGGCAACACCGTCGCCGCGGCCGAGCACACCATCGCGCTGATGTTCGCGCTCGCCCGGCGGGTCGCTGCGGCGGACGCGTCGGTGCGCCGCGGCGAATGGAAGCGGGGCGCGTTCACCGGCGTCGAACTGCGCGGAAAGACGCTGGGGATCGTCGGACTCGGCAAGATCGGGATGGCGATCGCGGATCGCGCGCGCGGACTCCAGATGGAGGTGATCGGCCACGACCCATTCGTGTCCGCCGAGGCCGCCGCGCATCACGGGGTGACCGTGCGCTCCTTCGATGAGGTGCTTGCGGCGGCGGACGTCCTGACCCTCCACGTACCGAACACCAGGAGCACCAGGGGGCTGATCGGCGCGCCACAGCTCGCCCGGATGAAGCCGACCGCGTTCCTGCTCAACGTCTCGCGCGGGTCGGTCCTGGACGAGGCGGCCGTCGCCGAGGCGCTGCGCGAGGGTCGGCTCGCCGGAGCCGGACTCGACGTGTACGCGGCGGAACCCCCGACCGGCTCGCCGGTGCTCGACGCGCCAAACACGGTCCTGACGCCGCACCTGGGCGCCTCCACCGCCGAAGCGCAGGTGCGGGTCGCCGTCGAGGCCGCCGAGCAGGTGCTCGACGTACTCGATGGGCGGCCGGCTTTGTACGCGGTGAACGCGCCGCTGGTCACACCGGAGACGGCCCAGGCCCTGGCCCCCTTCCTTCCGCTCGCGGTCACCCTCGGACAGCTGTACGCGCAGCTCGCACCCGAACCGGCCGACGAGCTGACGCTCGAGGTCGCCGGCGAGCTCGCGGCCCACGAGACCGGGCCGCTGGCCGCGGCGGTGCTGCGTGGACTCCTGGAGGTGGGCACCACGGAGCGGGTGAACCAGATCAACGCGCCGTCCATCGCCCGGGCCCGGGGGATGGCCCTCATCGAGCGCAAGCTGCCCGACGCGGGGCCGTTCGCATCGCTGGTCACGCTCACGGGCGCGACGGCGGTGGGCGGCACGGTCGCCGGGGGGGAGCAGCGGATCGTCCGGCTGGGTGACCATTGGGTGGACATGGCCCCCACGCAGCACATGCTGGTCACCAGCCACCGGGATCGCCCGGGCACCATGGGCCGTATCGGGCTGATCCTGGGGGAGCACGATGTCAACATCAGCGCCATGCACCTGGCACGGCGCGGTCCCCGCGAGGAAGCCAAGATGATCCTGGCGCTCGATGACCCGGTGCCGGACGCCGCCGCCGCGGCCATCCGGGCGGATCCCGAGGTCCTGGACCTGTGGCTCATCCGGCTGGATGTCGGTGACTGACCGGCAGCTGGCCATTCCGCCCGGCCTCGACGCCACCTTCGTCCTGGTCCGCCACGGCGAGTCCACCTGGGTGGCCGAAGGGCGGGTCCAGGGCGGCGCGGATCCCCCGCTCTCGCCCCTCGGCGAACGGCAGGTCGCCCTCGTGGCAAGCAGACTGGTGGAGCCGCAGGCATCGCCCGCGCTGCCCGTGCCGGGCGGACGGCCGCAGGGCTGCTGGCACTCCCCGCTCCGGCGCGCCGCCGCGACCGCCGCACCGATCGCCGAGCGGTGGGTTCCGGCGCTGCAGGCCCGGCCGGACGAGCGGCTGCGCGAGATCGGGCAGGGCGAGTGGGAAGGGTTGACCGGTGCCGAGGTGCGCGCGCGCTACCGGGACGTGCGCGCCGGATGGCGGCGCGACCCGGTCCAAGTGCATGCGCCCGGCGGTGAGTCGCTGCAGCATGCGGACGCCCGGGCGAGGTCGTTCGTGGCCGACCTCCTGGGCATGGCCGCGGCCTCGGGCGGCCAGCGGGCATCGCCGCCCGAGGCCGGCTCGGTCCAGCGTGGACCGTGGATGATCGTCGTCGCGCACGAGGGGATCCTCCGCGTGCTGGTCCTGGCGCTGCTCGATCTCCCGCTCGACGCGTTCTGGCGCTTCCCGTTCGGCCTCTGCGGCGTCTCCGTGGTCGAGATCCGCAACCGTCGCCCCGCACTGCGCGCCCACAACCTCCTCGAGCACCTGGCCCCACTCGGCCCCGGGGCGGACATCGCGGCCACCCAGGACCGCGGCGGCACCCTCTGAGCGACCGCACCCCCTGACGCGGCTCCGGCCTATCTCCCGTGCGGCCGGTACCGGAACGCCAGCCGCAGCAGCCGCACGCGGAGCCGTCCGTACGCGCGGCGCAGCGCCGCGGTCCCGGCGCTCCCCAGCACGTGGTGCCCGTACGTGGCCTCCACCCGGGCGCGCGCGACGACCTCGAGATCGGGGCGCGCTGAGGGCAGGACCTCGCCCAGCATCGAGGAGTACTCGTACACCGTCTGGGCCGGGCGCGGCGCATACCCGAACCGGGCGGCCAGGCGGGCCACGCCGTTGTAGGCGACGGCGGGGTTGCTCGAGGTCCCCCACCGCAACCTCGCCCACACCACCAGGAGCAGGGCCAGCGCGATCAGCGCGACGCCGATCGCCAGGGAGAGCGGCCCCTGCGTGGCCCCTCCCACCCCACCGGCGCCGTTCCCCTGGCCCTCGTTCGGCAGGCGGCGCCGCGGGTTGCCGCCGTTCGCGCCGTTGTCCGGCACGAAGGTGGGGCCGGTGCGGGGCGTGGCGCTCGCCCCTGGCCTGGCGCTCGGCGTCGGGACGGGCGGGCCGGCGGGCAGGTCGGTCGGGCGCTGCCCGTTGGTCGCGTTCCCTGGAGTCGGGTCGAAGCGAACCCAGCCGTAGCCGGGGAAGTAGACCTCGACCCACGCGTGGGCCGCGCTGCGGTCGACCTCGAACACGCCGGATCCGGCCGGCCGCCCGGGCAGGTACCCCAGCACGTAGCGCGCGGGGATCTGCTGGGTGCGCAGCATCATCACCAGGGTCGTGGCGAAGTACTCGCAGTAGCCTCGCCGGCTCGTCAGCAGGCAATCGGGCACGGGCATCCCGGGCGCACAGACCCCGCGCACGTCCGTCTCGTAGACGAAGTTGCCGCCGCCGTAGAGCCAGTCCTGCAGCGCCTGCGCGATGTGATACGGGTCGCGACGGCTGGACGGGAGCCTCGCCACTATCCGATCCGCGTCCGCTTTCACGATAGGCCCGATGCTGCCGGGCTCGATCAGGATGTACCGCCTGGCCCACTCGGGATACACGGTGCCCGCCGCGGCCAGCTCGTTGCCCGTCACCTCGTCCACGACCCCGTTGCGCACGAGCGCCGTCACCTGGTACGAACCACCGTCAGGCAGCGAGGCGCCGAGCTGCAGATCGTCGACCGGACCCCCGGCCGCGGCCGTCTGCAGCTGGACCGGCAGCGAGACCGTGTACGGGGTCTGGGGGGACAGCACGGTGGGGTCGCCCACGTCGACGGGTGCGACCGTGACGGTCACGTCCTGGTACTGCTTGCCCGGCAGGACCTGGTCGCTGCTGCCCGCGAGCACGGGCTGGCCGGCGGCGATGGGACCGGTGGTCGAGGGGTTGCTCTGCTTCCACGTGTGCCCATCGAAGTCGTCGTACGTGGCGCCCTGCCAGTAATACCCCTGGCCGGTGCTGGTCCTGATCTCGTACGCCAGGTCCGCGGAGGACTGCCAGAAGCCCTGGATCGTCTGCGACGTCGTGAAGAGCCCGGAGGGCCCGCGGATCGGCGCCACGATGCCGCTCGCGAACCGATCGAAGTTCGTCGCCCACGAGTAGAACTGGTCCGCGCTGTTCGTCCAGTACGGGCGCAGCGGGTCTGAGCTGGCCGCGGAGGTCAGCACCATCGCGCCGAGCAGCGCGACCACGGTGAAGGTCGCCCCGTTGCGCAGGTACAGCGAGAACGCGGCGCTCTCGTCGCCCAGCCGCGTGTGTCCCCAGAGAAGGCGCTGTTCGGCCAGGCTCAGGCGAACCAGCAGGAACAGCGCGGCGGCCGCGAAGACGACCAGGTACGGGTACTGGTGCTGGAGGGTCAGCGACATGCTGGCGAGCAGCAGCAGCCCGAGGAACAGCACCGCGCTCATCGGCCGGTGATGCCGGAACACGGCGAAGGCCGCGAACTGCCCGCTCGCCCACCCCACGGAGGCCACGACCAGGAGGAATGCCGAGGTCTGGTCGGAGCGCACCTGCCGGATGAAGACGTCGCGCAGGAAGAACTGGATGGACGCGACCAGGTTCGCCAGCCGGAACGGGTCGTGCGACGGGAGCGTGGCCCCGGCCACCGGCGGGATGATCCCGGCCACGGCGTAGATGGCGAAGGCCGACCCGAGGACGGCCCCCACGACGTGCACCAGGAGCGGGTGCCAGCCCAGCTTCGCGCCGACCAGGCCCCACACCGCGCCGAGCACCAGTGCCGACGGCAGGAACTCCGTCTGGCTGACGCCCGTGCCCCGGACCCACCCCGCCCAGTGCGCGTTGTCGACGGCGTAGCCCAGCGCCAGCAACATCACGAGCAGCGCGAGGACGCTCAGCCAGCCCTCGGCGGGCCGCGTCGGCAGCGAGCGCTCCGGGTCCCGCCTGCCGGCCATCACGCGGGCCTCCGGGTCGACGCCAGCCCGGGCGCGACGAGCAGCTCCCCCAGGCGTGTCCGTGGCACGATCTCGTGGACCTGGAGGTCGTACTCCGCCAGTGTGTGGCGCATCGCCCGGACGCCCCGCAGCCGCTCTGCCTGCGCGTCGTCATCCTCACGCCGGCCGTCGGGGTGGGCCTCGACGGCAGCGTACGCCGCGGGGTCGAGGTGGCAGACCGCCACGCCCACGCCGCGCGGACGGAGCGAGGAGAGCGGGCGGATCCAGGTCGGGTCGAGCGACGGCGTGATCACCAGCGCCGTCATCCCGCGCCGCAGCCTGCCGAGGCCGTGCACCAGGATCTCCACGAGCGGCACCGTGGCGTTCGCCTGTGCAGCGGCCAGCAGCTGCATGAGCTTCTGGTGTTGCCTCGGGCCGCGATCCGCAGGGAGGACCGGCAGCTGGCGACCGGCGGACGTGAGGCCCACGGCGCGGTTCTCCGAGAGCGCCTTGGCGCCGATGGCGGCCGCGACGCGCACCGCCGCCTCGAGCGTGGACTCGTCGCCCCGTCCCGCCTGCCAGGTGGGGTCGAGGTCCAGGAAGATCCAGACGTCGGCCGCCTGCTCGAGGTCGAACTCGCGGACGTACAGCTCCTGCTGGCGGGCCGTGGTGGGCCAGTGGATCCGGTTGTAGGCGTCGCCCGGCACGTAGGGCCGTACCGACGTGACGAGCGGCGTGGTCTGGAACGTCCGCTCGCGGCTGGCGTGCGTACCCTCGAGCGAGGTTGCCGGCACGCGCCAGAACGGGAGCGGCTCCACGCGGGGGTACACCACCAGCGTGGCGCCTCTGCCCACGCCGGCGGACGCCTCGAACAGCCCGAACGGGTCGCTGGTCCGGATCTGGAGCGGGTCGATGCGGAAGTGCCCCCGCCGCGTGAGAGGAACGCGCGTGAGCCAGGAGCGCTCCCCGCGCGGCGGCAGCGCGAGTGCCCGGCCGGGGAGCGGCACCGGCAGCGTGGAGGCGTGCTCGATCTCCAGCCACGGCTTGGGCAGGTAGCTCACGTTGCGCAGCGTATAGGTCACGCGGAGCTGCCCGCCCACCGAACCGTGGAGCTGGCCCAGCACGTACCCCGCCTCCAGGTCGGCCAGCCCCAGTCGCGTCACCACGTACGCGCCGCCACCCACGAGCAGCAGCAGGTAGACCAGGAAGAAGAGGAAGTCCGCCCCGGTGGAGAACGCACCGACCACCAGGATGGCGCCGAGAACCAGGAGCTGGAGTCGTGCGATCATGTCGCCGCAGCCCGCCGGTTACGCCGACCGCACCCGGGGCCGCTCTGCCGCGCCGGCCTCGACGGGCACCGTCTCGAGGAGCTCGCGGACGACCTGCCGCCCGTCGACGTCGCGGAGCGTCGCCGCCGTCTTGACGATGATCCGGTGGGCGAGCGCCGGCTCGGCGAGCATCTTCACGTCGTCCGGGATCGCGTAGTCGCGCCCTTCCAGGGCGGACACCGCCTGAGCCGCGCGATAGAGCGCGAGCGAGCCGCGGGGCGAGGCGCCCAGCTGGACGTCCGGGTGCGACCGGGTGGCGGCGGTGAGGCGGACGATGTAGTCGGCGACGACCGGATCCACGTACATCTCACGTACCGTCGACTGCATCGCGAGGAGTTCCTCGACGCCGACCACCTCGCCGATCTCGCCGAGCGGGTGCACGCGCTTCTGCTGGTCCATCACCACGATCTCCTCGGACGGCGAGGGGTAGCCGAGCCGAAGCCGGAGCATGAAGCGGTCCAGCTGGGCCTCCGGCAGCGCGAAGGTGCCCTCGTACTCGATCGGGTTCTGCGTCGCCAGCACCAGGAACGGACTGGGCATGGCGTACGTCTTGCCATCGATGGTGGCCTGGCGCTCCTCCATGCACTCGAGCAGCGCGGACTGGGTCTTGGGCGTGGCGCGATTGATCTCGTCGGCGAGGACGACCTGGGCCATGATGGGGCCAGGGCGGAACTCGAACTCCTGGGTCCGCTGGTTGTAGATCGAGAGGCCCGTCACGTCGGATGGCAGCAGGTCCGGCGTGAACTGGATCCGGCGGAACGAGCAGCCCAGGCTGCGTGCAAGCGCCTTGGCGAGCACGGTCTTGCCGGTCCCGGGCACGTCCTCGATCAGGATGTGACCCTGGCAGATCAGCGCCACGAGCGCCAGGCGGACGACGTCGTGCTTGCCGACGATCACGCGCTCTACGTTGGCAACGACCCGTCCCCCGAGCGCCCGTACGTCCGCCATTCGACACTCCCCCGCTGCAACGGTGTCTGCCTGGCCGCCCGCCGTTCGGTCGGGATCACCCGGTCATGGTACGTCACGTGCCCCCGGGGGGTCTCGAGCGTCCCTCCCGGCAGGGTGCCGGACCCGGTCAGCCGTGCCGCAGGGTGAGCGCGCCGACCCAGCAGCACGCGTTCGACCATGGGACGCCCCAGGCGCGGGCCGCTCATCGGGTCACCAGCGCCAGGTAGTCGGCCATCACGCGGCTGGCAAGCGGCGCCGCCTCCGTTGCCCCGGAGCCGGCGCGTTCGAGCAGCACGGCCACCGCGATCCGGGCCCCCTGGACCGGCGCGAACCCCACGAACCACGAGTGCGGCTCGCCGGAGCCGCCGAGCTGCGCCGTGCCGGTCTTGCCGGCGGTCGGGACGCCCGGGACCTTGCCGAGCCCCGCGAACGGGATGCCCCACGCGCCCTCGACCGCCTGCTGCATGGCATCTGCGATCGTCGACGCGATGGCCGGATCGATGACGGTCCGCCATGGCGCGGGGTCGACGGGATGCAGGATCCCGCTGCTGTCGCGCGTGCCGATCACGAGGTGGGGCTCCATCAGCACCCCGCCGTTTGCGATCGCCGCAGCCACCAGCGCCATCTGCAGGGGCGTCACCAGTACCTCGGCCTGCCCGTACGCGGCGTTGGCAAGCTCCACCCGATCCTTGAACCCGCCCAGCGGGCCGCCGCCGCCCGTGACCTGGCTGGCGGCGGTGGGCAGGACGAAGGGAAGAGGCGCTCCGAAC
>JAJYGO010000341.1 GCA_021785115.1 Chloroflexota bacterium
CGAGTGGATGCCGCGGCTTCCTCAGTCAGCTGGGGGGAGAGAAACGGCGCTCGAACGGATGGACAACACCTCCCTCGGTGAGATACGCGTGATACTCGGCCTCGGAGAGAAGCTCGTTGAGATCGGTGGCTCCGACCCCGGCAAGGCGAACGAGCCAGGTCCCGTACGGGTCGTCGATGATCGTTGCCGGCACATCCCTGACCTGCTCGTTGACCTCGACAACCCCACCGGTCACCGGAGCCGTCAATTCGCACACGACCTTCCCCGCTTCGATCTCCCCGAAGACCTCACCCCGAACGAGCTCCGCACCTACGTCGGGGGGTTGCCAGTGCTGGGGAGATCCGATCCGACCGGCTATGTACGGCGTCACACCGATCGTCGTCAGTGGGCCGTCCCCCACCACCCACAGGTGCTCGGCGCTGTATCGGCGTTCAACGTCACGCTGCCCCTCTGCTCGGACGAAATCTCTGACAGGCACAGTCGTTCCCCTGCCACCGGCATGAGACCGGTTGAGGCGGCAAGCCACCGCTGCCTCAACCGGTCCACCGCCTCAGGGCCCGGCGACGCCCCTTATCCTCGACGGCAAGGCAGCCGCCATCAGGCTGCCGCCCCCGCCTTCTTGGGCCTGGGCTTGGGGAAGTTCTCCGGCGCAATGGCCGGATATCCGTAGAAGGTGCCGTCCTTCACCTTGACCCTGTCCTCCCACGGCAGGCGGTACTTGCCGGCCGCGAAGTCCGTGATGAACGTGTAGGGGCACTTCGACTCGCCCCCTGGCACAGCAACGAAGCCCCTGTGGCCCACGTCGTAGATGTTGTTCTCCAGCGCCCAGTCCGTCCGCGCCTGGTCGGCCAACTTCGGGTAGAGCTCGCCCGTCACGATCTCCCAGGGGTTGCGCTGTCCCTGCTGCAAGGTCGTACCGTCGAAGTTGCAGATCTGGCCTTCGCCGAAGTAGTAGAAGACGCCGTCATACCCTGCCAGGTTGACGGAGATCGTGTACATGAGGTTGTGCCACGCGTTGGACTGGTTGGTGAGAACCCACTGATCGTTGACCTGGGTGCTGTAGCCCGAGATCCTGATCAGCACGTTCGCGCCCTTGTAGGCCGCTTCTCTCGCGATCTCGGGAAACATGCCGTCATGGCAGATGCACACGGCGAGCTTGCTGCCGCCGGGGCCGTCACACACGGGCATGCCGTAGTTGCCCGGGTACCAGGGCTCCACCGGCACCCACGGATTCAGCTTGTGGTAGTGCAGGATGATCTCACCGTGGTCGTCGATGATGAGGGCCGTGTTGTAGGGCGACTTCCCGGGGAAATCGTGGTTCCGCTCCATGATGGAGAAGACGCCGTACATGCCGGCACTCCTGCATGCCTCCGCGAATGCGTCGGTCTCTGGCCCAGGAATGTCACACAGGAACTCATCCGTGGTCCACTTGGCGGTGTTCAGACCCTGCGTGCTGTACTCAGGGAACACGATGAGATCCATCCCCGGGTACCCAGCCTTGGTTGCATGTAGGGCCTTGACGATCTGCTGGACCTGCTTATCGATGTCGGCTCGAGAGTTGACCACCGGTACCGGGTACTGAACAAGCCCCACCAGCAAGCCCTCAGTCGGCCTGCTAACGCTTCCCACGCTTCCCATTTCCGCCCCCTCGCAACTGAGAACACATGAGCGGGCATACAAGACGCCAATGGACAGGTGAGGTTCCAGGAGCACCACCCCTCTCCTTCCACCGTCCCAGCAACAGGACTCAAAGGGTCCTGAAGTCGGGGAAAAGGGGCGCTTCATCCCGTTGAGGAACTGCAAGACGAGGGACAAAGTCTGCTTGCACCACCTCCCTCCGTCCTGCTGCTTACGCGGTCCAGGCTGCCAACGGTAGGGTCAAAGGTCCTCAAGTTGAAGGGACCTGGCCCCTCGCGGATCCGCACTGCTGACCCGTGCTGTCCGATGGCGCCGTCAGCCCCCCGGCGCCGCCGCGTGGGGATGCGGCAGATCCCGACGGACCGCCTCAACGCTGCGACGCGCTTGCCCGGGCAGCGCACTCCCTTCGTGGCGCACCGCCGCGTGTACCCCGGGGGCGTCCAGGTGTCGGGTGTTGGCGGCGACGCCGCTTGCACAACTGACGGCAGGAATGAGCCACTTTCATTCGCCGCGGCCCCGGGCACCCAGTCGAGGCGTCGGGCGTGAGCGCAACGAGCGCCGGCTCACTCCGGAGGGGCACGGCGCTCGCCATGCGATGAGCGGGGCGTCAGTCTCGGGTGAGCTCGGCCACGGCCCTGTTGGCACAGGCTTTGTCGACCAGGGCCTTGCCCTCGGCGACCGCCGCGACGAGCGCCGGAACCTCGGTGTTGCTGAGCGCTTGGGGCGTTCACGTCGTCCACTACTGGGCCACGTGCCGGCGCGAGCTCGCTTCTCCGGGAGACGACGCCCCCGCTCGTCGCCATGGTGACGGGATGGAGCCGATCGAGTTCGTTGCGTAGGTTCCGCCACGTCGTGCGCGGCTGCCGAGGTCCCCAGGCAAGAGGGGCAGCGCCGGCCAGCCCAGCTGGACAAGAACGGGAGGTTGGTCGAGCTGTCGGCGCAGGGCGTCCGCATCGAGTGAGGCCGAGAACCCGTCTTGCAGGCCAACACCCAGGGTGCTTCCGCGCCCGCGCCCGGGTGCCCTGTGTGCAGGCTCGACCCGCTTCAGACTGCGAAGCTCACCGGCGAGGCCCCTCGCCCACGAGCACCCTCCGCAGCGCGTCGAACTGCTGCAGGCAGATGCCGGCCCCGCGCACGACGCACGAAAGCGGGTCCTCTGCCTGGTGCACGGGCATCTGCACCTCGTCCCGCAGCCGCTCGTCCAGGCCCCGCAGCAGCGCCCCGCCGCCTGCAAGCACGATCCCGGTTCGTATGAGGTCGCCCGCGAGCTCGGGCGGGCAGGCATCAAGGGTCGAGCGCACGGCATCGAGGATCTCTTGCACCTGTCCCTCGATCGCCTCCCGGATCTCCCCGGCGGAGACCGTGATGCTCCGGGGCAGCCCCGTGGAGAGATCCCGCCCGCTCACCTGAGCCAGGGCATCCTCGCCCAGTGGGTGCACCGAGCCGATCTCGATCTTCAGTCCCTCGGCCGATCGCTCCCCGATGACCATCGCGTGATGCTGGGTGGTGCAGCTCACCGTGAACGGCCGTCGGATCCCCCTTGCCACGAGCAGCGTGGCGGACCTGTCGTTCACGTGGAGCGGGGGGCGACCGCACGTCGGATGACCCCATCTTCATCGCGTTGGTGGGCGAGGCGATCGCCCGGCGTCGAAGCCTGCTGTTCGACCCTCGCCCGGTGACCCTCGATCACGAGGGGCTCGGTGCCGCGATCGCAGAGAAGCTCCTGCGTCTTCAGGCGGAGGGAACCAAGACCGAGCTCTCCGATGGCCTCGACCGCGAGCCACCGCCGGCGGTGCGGATCGTCTGCTTTCGGATCGCCCAGGAGGCGCTCGCGAACGTGCGCCGCCACGCGAGGGCCCGCCGCGTCTGGGTGCGCCGCCAGGGAGTGCCTGCTCCCGCCCGGGAGCCGCTCCGGCCTCAACGCCTGGCGGGTGGGGCTGTCTTCCCTTTGACTCTATATACAGACTATACTCACGTCGAATCATGGAGGGAGCGAGGACGATGGCAACGAGATGGTCCTGCGGGGTTCGCTTGCTCGCGTTGACTGCCGTGGCGGTCCTGGCTGCGGCGGCGTGTTCGAGCCCATCACCGACTGTGTCTCCGACGCCCACAGCCGCGAAGATCACCCGCGGCGGCGTCTACCGCGTCGGCGTTTCATCGTTCGGCAACACCGACAACCTCGATCCGACGGGGGAGTACGGCATCCCCGGATGGGGAGTCCTCGATGCCCTCCAGCGAACCTTGGTGACGTTCCGCTTCGCACCGGGCACCGCGGGCACCGTACTCGTGCCAGACCTCGCAACCTCGGTGCCCCAGCCCTCCGCGGACGGGCTCACCTACACGTTTCACCTGAAGCCCGGCATCAAGTTCGGCCCGCCACTCAACCGACCGATCACCTCGGCCGATGTCGCCTACGCGTTCGAGCGCATCAACACCAAGTCGCTCGTGGCGCAGTACGGCTTCTACTACTACGGCGTGATCAAAGGGATGACCGGCAACGCGCCGCGCCCCGAGCCCATCTCGGGGATCCAGACGCCCAATGCAACGACCATCGTCTTCCACCTCACCCGGCCGACCGGGGACTTCCTGTACCGGCTCACCCTGCCGGCGACCGCCCCCATCCCCTCCGAGATCGCGCACTGCTTCACGACGGCCGGAGGATACGGCCGCGATGTGGTGGCGTCCGGGCCCTACATGATCGCCGGGTCACAGAGCGTGAACCCCTCGTCCTGCTCCACGATCCAGCCGATGAGCGGCTATGACCCGACGCGGTTCCTCTACCTCGTCCGCAACCCCGACTACAACCCGGCCACCGATCTCCAGTCAGGGCGCAAGGCCTACGTGGACGGGATCCAGATCACGATCGACACCTCGATCGCCGACATCTTCGAGAAGGTCCAGGCGGGGACGCTCGACGCTTCCTGGTACGACCTCCCTCCCGCGACGGTGCTTCGTCAGTACCTGACGAGCCCGCAGCTTCGAGGTGACGTCCACGCGTTCCCGAACGGGAACGTCCAGTTCATCGAGATGAACCTGACCCATCCACCCTTCGACGACATCCATGTCCGCAAGGCGGTCAGCTACGTCCTGGACAAGGCGGCGCTCCAGCGGGCCTGGGGAGGACCGACCAGCGGCGAGATCGCAACCCACATCGTGCCGCCGTTCGTGCTGCGCGATCAGCTCACGGCCTCCTACAACCCCTACGCGACGCCCGGGAACGCCGGCAGCCTCCAGAAGGCCATGGCCGAGATGCGACTTTCCAGGTACGACCCCAAGCACGACGGCAAGTGCGACGTGGCGGCCTGCAAGAACCTCGTGCTCGTGAACCAGAACGTCGCCCCGTGGACGTCGATGGAGCCCTTCGTCGTGCAGGCCCTCGCGTCGATCGGTATCGACGTGGTCCCGCGGGACCTCGAGACCGGGGCCGCCTACAACACCGTCCAGCGGGTCGCGAACAACGTCCCGATCAGCATGAACGCCAACTGGGCCTACGACTACGTGGACGCCTACACCTACGTGTTCCCGATGTTCGACAGTCAGTCGATCTCCGCGGAGGGAAACCCGAACACCTCGCTCACCGGCCTCACCCCCGCGCTCGCTCGCCAGCTGCACGTGGCCTATCCGGCCGGCGGGGTCCCGAGCGTCGACGCCAGGATCGCGGCCTGCGAGACGCAGACCGGCAACGCCCGCGTCTCCTGCTGGGTCAACGTGGACAAGTACCTGATGGAGGATGTCGTTCCCCTGGTGCCGTACCTCTGGTCCAACGTGATCGTGATCACGGGAAGCGACGTGACCCACTTCGAGGCCGACCCGATCAGCCAGGGCACGACGTTCACCCAGGTGGCCGTGAGCAACCATCTGTCCCCATCCCTCGGCTGAGGCACCCGCCGCGCGCGCCTGCCCGCCGCGCGCGCGGCCAGTGGCCGGCCGCCGAAGGAATCAGGCGTAGCGGACCCGAGGGTCGAGGTAGGCGTAGACGACGTCCACGATCACGTTGGCGAGCGTGATCGCGAACGAGGCCACCAGGGTGACGGCGAGGATGACCGGCAGGTCGCCGCTGAACACCGAGGACACCGCCCACTGACCCATGCCCTGGAGATTGAAGACGGTCTCGGTGATGATGGTGCCGCCAAACAGTAGCCCGAGGTCCATTCCGAACATGGTCACCACCGGGGTGAGGCTCGCGCGAAGACCGTGCTTGAGCACGACGACCGTCTCCGACAGTCCCTTGGCGCGCGCGGTCCGGATGTAGTCCTCGGCCATCGTCTCGAGGAGGTTCCCCCGCGTCATTCGCGCGTACCAGGCGGCTTCCTGCAGGGCGAGCACCACCCAGGGCATGATCATGTGGTTCAGCCAGGTGAACATCCCGTACTGGGTGGGGGCGAAGTACCCGGTGCCCGCGGCGACCCCGAGCTTGAACCAGAAGAGCCACAGGAACATCAGGCCGAGCCAGAACACGGGTGCGGACACGAAGAACAGCGCGAACCCCATCGCGAGCCGGTCCAGGAGGCTTCGCTGCTTCACTGCAGAGACGACCCCGATGGGAAGCCCGAGCGTCAGCCACACGAGGGCCGCCCCGGCGGCGAGCGTGGTCGTGATCACGAGGCGGGGACCGAGCTGCGATCTCACCGAGGTGCGCGTGACGAACGAGAAGCCCAGGCCCGGCCACCCGTAGCGGTCGCCGAGGAAGACGTGCCTGACGAAGATGAGGTACTGGACGAGCAACGGGTGGTTGAGGCCGAACTCCCGCTTGATCTCGGCGATCGTCCCCGCCGTCGGCAGCTTGCCCGCAAACAGGATGGCGGGGTTGACCGGAGGCATGACGAAGAAGATCACGTAGGTGATGGCCGTGATGATGAGCAACACCACCACGAGCCACCCGAGCCGGCGGGCGATGTAGCGAACCATCCCCGATCTAGCCTCCTCGTGGGGAGAGCGCATCGCGTAGCCCGTCGCCCACCAGGTTGAATGCCAGGGTCGCGAGGAGCAGGAACGCGCCGGGGTAGACCATCATCCACCACGCGTAGGTGAACAGGGACCCGCTGGTCGCGTCCGAGAGCATCCTTCCCCACGACGGCGTCGACTGAGGGAGTCCAACCCCGAGATACGAGAGGGACGCCTCGAACAGGATGTTGCCGGGAATCGTCAGCGTCGCATACACGATGATCGGGCCCACCAGGTTCGGGAGGAGCTCGGAGAACATGATTCGCCGGTCGCTCGCGCCCATCGCTCGTGCCGCCTCCACGAACTCTCGCTCCTTCAGCGAGATCACCTGACCCCGGACGATCCGGGCGATGTAGGGCCAGGTGAACAACGCGATGATGGCCGTGACGAGCGTCAGCCCGGGCTGCAGGGTGCCGCCCAGGCATCCCTTGGTCGACACCGAGCACACGGACGCGAGTCCGATCGCAAACAGCAGCAGCGGCAGCGAGAGCAGGACGTCGATGAAGCGGGACATGAGGGTGTCGAGCCAGCCCCCGTAGTAGCCGGCGATCGTTCCGATCACGACGCCGATCACCGTGGCGACGCCGGTCCCGACCACGGACACGGTGAGCGAGCTTCTCGCCCCGTAGATCGCCCGGACGAACACGTCGCGCCCTGCCTGATCTGCCCCGAACCAGAAGTGCGGGTCGGGGCCTTTCGGCAACCCAAGCCCGGTCAGCATGTTGCCGAACAGCTCGTTCGGCGTGTGGCCGACGAGCTTCGCGATCAGCGGGGCGAACAGGGCGAGCGCAACGAATTCGAGGACGAGCACCAGCCCCGCGATCGCCACCCGGTCCCGGACGAACCGGCTCCAGAACAGCTCCCAGTGCGATCGGCCGCGGACGACCTCGGGCCGCGCCCCGATGTCGGAGGTGAGGGGTGTGGGCGCATTCTGGGCCATCCCTTCCCGCTTTCCCTCCTGATCGGTCCCCCTACCCGAGGACCGCGACCCGCGACCTCGGCATGGCCTCGCGGCGCGGCACGCCGGTGCCGGCCCCGGCCGGCCGTCCGGCTCGGGCGAGCGCGTGATGGCTCATGTCGTCGGGCCCGGCCAGCCGCGGACCGCTTGGCGCAGATGCTCGTGCCGGACCCAGAGCGCGTCCCAGACCCTGGTGGCTTCGGGCGTAGGCATCGCCCCGAGGGCATCGGCGTCCGCGGGCGGATCCGGTGGCGCTGCACCCACCGAGGCCCACGCGAGGGACGCGGCCCCCCACGCGGATGCCGGGTAGGCGACTCCGCCGGGAATCTCCACCCTGCGCCCGGACGCGTCGGCAAGGGCGGTCCGAAAGCATGCGGCCCCGCCGCCGCGACCCGCAAGGAGGATCTCCCCCCGGGGAACGCCCGAGCCTTCGAGCACCTGCAGGCATCGGCGGCTCTCGAGCACCAGGCCCTCGAGCAGGGCGCGGGCGAGGTCCTCGCGCGAGTGGGAGGCGCTGAGCCCGGCAATGGTTCCCCGCAGTGACGGGTCCCAGAGGGCGCCCTGCTCCCCGTGGCCGAGATAGGGAAGCAGGGCGACCCCGTGGGCACCCGGCACCGATCCCTCCGCGAGCCTCCAGATCTCTGACTCGTCCGCACCGGGAACGATGAGGCGGACGAGCCACGACACCGTGGCCCCGGAGCTGATCAGGTCCATCTCGAGTCCCCAGCGACCGGGGTCCGGTGTCGGGGTCAGCAGGAACCGGTGCGCAGCATCCCGACGGGGCCGGTCGCTCACGGCAAGGATCACGGTGCTCGTGCCCGCGACGTAGGCGACCTGGCCGGGCTCGGTGGCCCCGAGGCCGCGTGCCGCGAGCACCGAGTCCGCGGCCCCGAGGCACACGAGCAGACCCCGGGGGAGACCAAGGGCCGAGGCCGCATCCGCACGAAGGGGCTTGGTCGAGTCCGACGGCCTCACCTCGGGGAGGGCCGGGCCCCCATCCCAGCCCGCGGCCGCGAGGATCTCCGGGCTCCAGCGTCCGGCCTCGAGGTCGAAGCAGCCAACGCCCGTGGCGGTGCTCGGATCGGTCGCCCAGGTCCCCGTCAACCACCAGAACAGGTAGTCCTTGGCCCCTGCCAGGTGGGCGACCCGCTCCGTGGGCGTCGGCTCGTGCTCGCGGACCCAGGCGAACATCGGGAGCAGGTAGCGGCCGTCCAACCACTGCCCGGTCGTCGCATACACCGCGGCCGGCCCAAGGGTCCGGCGCAGGCGCTCGGCCTGGGGCTCGGCCCGGTTGTCCTCCCAGGTGATGGCCGGCCGAACGGGAGCACCGTCGGCATCGGTGAGGACGAGGGTCGGGATCATCCCCGAGAGCCCGAGCGCAACCCATCGCTTCGGATGCACCGCCGCGGCGAGGGACCCGAGGGCTCGGGCCGCCGCCCGCTGCCAGTCTCGGGGATCCTGCTCCGCCCGCCCGGGAGCCGGACGAAGGGTCGGGTAGCTCGCCTCGGCCCGGGCCACGATGTCTCCGTCCGCGGCCACGGCCACGGTCTTCAGCCCCGAGGTTCCGAAGTCGAGGCCGACGGCGACCTCAGGGATTCTGGTCGGCACGCCGACGCCTCCCCATGCCCGGGGGCCCCTGCTGGGCGGGCAGGACCCGCCAGTCCCGGATGTCGGATGCCTGCAGGACGTG
>JAJYGO010000217.1 GCA_021785115.1 Chloroflexota bacterium
ATGCAGGGCTCCGAGCACATCGTCGCGGTCAACCGCGACCCGGACGCGCCGATCGCGGAGATCGCCGACCTGTTCGTGCTGGGCGACCTGTTCGAGGTGGGGCCGGCGCTGGCCGCCGAGCTCCGCTCCAGGCGGGGCGGCTGACGGCCGGCGGGGGAGTGCCGATGACGGGGACGCTGCTCTGGCTCGCCGCGCTGGCGGTCCTGTCCCTCGTCGCGGCCGTCGTCCTGCGGCGCACGGCGAGCCTGGCCGGCGGCACCCACGAGCTGGACCGGTTCCAGTCGGACGTGGTCGCCATCCACCAGGGCCTGACCGACACCGTCGGGCCCCTGGTCGCGCACCTCGACGACGTGCGCCGGGGCGCCGCAGACCCGGCCCAGACGAGGCCGGAGGTGGATGGGGCCCGGGCGTCGCTGCGGACGCTGAGCGAGAGGGCCCACCGCCTCAAGCCCCCGGCCGCGCTGGCCGACCGGTCGCAGCAGCTCGCCTGGGAGGTGGACCGGGCGGTGCGCGCGGCCGACATGGCGGCCCACGGGATCAGCCAGATGGGCCGCGTCCGCCACGACGCCAGCACCGAGGCGCAGGTGGCCCTCAAGCGCGGCACCCTCGGCCTCCGACACGCCCGGGAGGCGGTGGCGCGGATCATGATGGACACCTCGCGCCTGACGCCGGCCGATGTGCGGGCGATGCCGCCGACGCGCGCCGCGGGCCTGATCCTGACGCCGCCCACGGACGAGGACCTCCTGGTCGGCGGCGAGGACGCCCCAACCAGCTGATTGAGCCCACTATGTAGTGGTATGCTGCGCCAACACCACTACCGGTAGTGGTGCAAGTCGGAGGCAAGATGCGCTGCCCGCAATGCGGGAACCGTGACAGCCGGGTCGTGGACTCCCGCGACCTCGACGAGTCCGCGACGATCCGGCGCCGGCGCGAGTGCCCGGCCTGCTCCGCCCGGTTCACCACCTACGAGCGGATCGAGGCCGCGCGCCTGGTGGTCGTCAAGCGGGACGGGACGCGCCAGGAGTTCGACCGCGACAAGCTGGCCGCCGGTTTGGCCAAGGCGCTGACGCGGCGCCCGGTCGCCGACGACGCCGCCGAGCGGGCCGCCGACGACATCGAGGCCGAGCTCCGCTCCGCCGGCCAGTCCGAGGTGCCGAGCTCGCGGGTGGGCGCGCTCGCCATGGACCGACTCCGGGCGCTCGACCACATCGCCTACATCCGGTTCGCCTCGGTCTACCAGAGCTTCGAGGACCTCGAGGACCTCAAGCGCGAGGTGGACTCGCTGTTCGCCGAGGGGGGGACGGCCAAGAAGGGGAAGACCACCCGATGAGCGTGCTCGCGGACCGCGACATCCGGGCCGAGCTCGAGGCCGGCCGGATCCGCATCCCCCCCTACGCCCACCTGGACGCGTCGTTCCGCGTGTTCCGCAACAACCGGTACGCGTTCATCGACCCCCGGACCGCGCAGCCCGACCTGACGGAGCTGCTCTCGATCAGCGGCGACGACCCGTTCATCCTGCACCCGGGCGAGTTCGTGCTGGGCCAGACGCTGGAGTGGGTGGAGCTGCCCGACGACCTGGTGGCCAGGCTGGAGGGGAAGAGCTCGCTGGGGCGCCTCGGGCTGCTCATCCACTCCACCGCCGGCTACGTCGACCCCGGCTGGAAGGGGACGCTCACGCTCGAGCTGTCCAACGTCGCCAACCTGCCGATCGCCCTGTACGCGGGCATGCGCATCGGGCAGATCTCGTTCTTCCGGATGAGCTCGCCGGTCGAGCGGCCGTACGGGAGCAAGGAGCTCGGATCCAAGTATCAGGGCCAGTCCCAGCCGACCGCGTCCGCGTACCACGCGGACTTCGACCGCGGCCGGCGGATGCGCCCGGAGGGCTAGCGTGGCGATCAACGACGCCGTCCACTGGCGGGCCGACCTCGGCGGCGGCACCACCGTCGCCCTGGTCCAGGCGGGCACCTTCCGCTCCGACGCCGGGACGCTGCTCGGCCCGGTCCCCTGGGTGCTCTGGCGCCCGTGGGCGGAGGCCGAGCTGGACGAGAACCGGCGCCTCACCCAGGCCCTCAACTGCCTGCTCGTCGAGACGCCGTCGGGGCGCGTGCTGATCGAGACCGGCATCGGCGAGCGGCTCGACGCCAAGAACGTCGCGATGCGCGGCTACGAGGGCCTGCCCATCGCGCCCAGGCTGCGCGAGGCCGGCTTCGACCCGGGCTCGGTGGACGTCGTCGCGATGAGCCACCTGCACTTCGACCACGCCGGCGGCCTGCTGCTCGCGGACGGCAGCAAGGCCTTCCCGCGGGCGCGCATCGTGGCCCAGCGCGCGGAGTGGGAGGTCGCCCTGTCGGGCAACTCCCGCGTCCTCGCCTCCTACGACCAGCCCGAGCTCCGCCTGGTCGCCGACTGGGGCGCCGAGGGCTGGGCGGAGGGCGACCGGGAGCTGCTGCCGGGCGTCGAGGTGGTCTCCACCGGCGGCCACTCCAAGGGCCACCAGGCGATCATCGTGCGCGGGTCGGGACCGGGCGCCCGGACCGTCGCGTTCTTCGGCGACCTGTGCATGCGGCCCTGGTCGGCCAACCCGCGCTGGGTCACCAGCTTCGACGACTTCCCGCTCGACTCGGTCGAGGTCAAGGCCGAGCTGTTCCGGCGAGCGGTGGAGGGCGACTGGACGGTCGTGCTCTCGCACGAGCGCCTCGCCCCGGTCGGCAAGCTCACGCCGGACCGCGACCGCTTCCGGTTCGACGCGATCTAGCCGGACGGTCCGCGATCAGCCCGCGGAGGACGGCGACGGCTGGGCGGACGCCGGGGCCGTCGGGGGCGCGGACGGTACCCCCGGGGACGCAGGGAGCGGCAGCAGCGGCTCGAGGAGCGGCCCGGCGGCAGCCTCGGTGAGTGGCCCGTTGATCTCCTCGATCACGCGGCCGTCGGGGTCGATCAGCACCTGCGTCGGCAGCGCGTAGACCTTGTAGCTGCGGAACACGTCGGCTTTGCCGTCGAACGCGATCGGGTAGCCGATGTCGTACTTGGCGGCGTAGGCAGCGACGTCCGCCGGCGTCGTCTCCTGGACCGCGATCCCGATGATCGAGAGGCCCCGGGAGCGGTACGCCTCGTCGAGGTCGCGCAGCACGGGCGTCTCGCTCTGGCAGGGCGGGCACCACGTCGCCCAGAAGTTGAGCAGCACCAGCCGGCCGCGCAGGTCGGCGAGGCGGATGGGCTTCCCGTTGAGGTCGAGCAGCGGGGCGGGCGACCCGTCCGGCCCCTTCACGGTGAGCTCGGGGGCGACGTCGCCGGGCGCGAGCCCGGTGACCGCGCTCCCGACCAGGAACGGCGTGGCGAGCGTGATGGGCGTGGGCGCAGCCGACCCCGAGCCGGGCGCGATGGGCCGCGTCGCGACCAGGAGCAGCGCGGCGCAGGCGAGGACGATGCCCGCGGCGAGCGACAGCTGGCGCGCGGTGAACGGGCCGACGACCTGGCGGGAGCCGCGACCCGGGGGCGTGGACGGCGGGGTTCCGAGAGGGTCCACGGGCTACACGTTGCCCCACTGGAAGTAGCGGGGGAGGAGCACGAGCAGGTCCAGGATCATCGCCATGCCGATGGCCGCCACCAGCAGCCCGCCGACCAGGGACACGACCCGGCCGTGCCGGACCAGCGGCCGCATCAGGGACGGCGCCCGGTCGTAGAAGAAGGCGAGCAGCAGGAACGGGACGCCCAGCCCGGCGGTGTAGCCCATGAGCAGGACTGCCCCCTGCAGGGCGGTCGTCGAGGTGGCGGCCATGGTGAGGATGCCGCCCAGGATGGTGCCGATGCAGGGCGTCCAGCCGACGGCGAAGACCGCGCCGAGCGCGAACGAGGCGCCGTACCCGGCGCGCTGCCCCACGAGCCGGGTGCCGAGCCGGCTGCCGGCGCCGCCGTCGGCCGCCGCGAGGGTCATGCCGCCGGTCATCCCCGTGACGCTGGCCGTGGCGCCGGCGTCGAGCGGCCGCCACGTGCGCTCCAGCACGGGGATGTGGACCAGGCCGGCCAGCGACAGGCCCATGACCACCAGCAGGCTGCCGCCGATGATGCGCAGCGGACGGATGTAGTCGGCGATCGCGCCGCCCGCGAAGGCCGCGGTCACGCCCAGGAGGGTGAACACGGCGCCGAAGCCCAGCACGTACGCCACCGCGTGGCTGAGGGCCGTCCAGCGCGACGGCCGGTCGAGGCGGGCGTTCCGGCCGGCGGCCGCGACGGCGACCGCGGTCAGCTGGCCGATGTAGGCCGGCACCAGCGGCAGGACGCAGGGCGAGATGAACGAGATCAGCCCGGCTGCGACGGCCACCAGCAGGGTGTAGTCGCCCGTCACGCGGTGCCCTCGTCGGGGGCGGGGCCGTCAAGCGCCTCGTCGAGGAAGCGGCGCAGGCGGGGCTCCGTGGTGGCCAGGTCGAGTTCCCGGCCGCCGAGCGCCACGACCGGGATCGCGAGGCCGTAGCGGCGCTGGAGCTCGTCGTCCGCCTCGATGCTGCGCTCCACCAGCGTCGGCGTTGGCAGGCCCTGGGCCGCGCGTCGGGCGAGCAGGGCGGCCAGGATCTCGTGGGCGTCCTCGCAGAGGTGGCAGCCGGGGCGGCTGTAGAGGACGATCTGGGACGGGGTCGCGGTCACCCGGCCATTGTACGGACGTGCGCGGGGATGGCCCGCGACGCGGCCTCCGCCCATAGAATCCCGGGCATGCCCGAGCCGACCCTCTACGACCGCGTGGGGGGCATGCCGTTCTTCGAGCGGCTCGTGGACCGCTTCTACGATGGCATCCGGGACGACCCGGTGGTCGGCCCGATGTACCAGCGAGACCCGGCCGACCCGGACCTCGCCGGGCCCCGCCGCCGGCTCACGCTGTTCCTCGTCCAGTACTGGGGCGGCCCCACGACGTACCTCGAGGAGCGCGGCCACCCCAGGCTGCGGGCGCGGCACTTCCCGTTCCCCATCGGCGACGCCGCCCGGGACCGGTGGCTGGTCCACATGCGGGCGGCGATCGACGCGTCCGGCGCCGGCCCGGCCGAGCGGGAGGAGCTCCACCAGTACATGACCCTGGCCGCGGACGCGATGCGCAACATCGAGGAGCCCGACGGCGGCGAGGAGCCCACGGCGTGAGCCCCCTGGCGACGATCGCGATCACCGCCGCTCTCGTCCTGTACACGATCGGCGTCTGGGGCGAGCGGCTCGGGGGCCGCCTGCGCCCCTGGCACCTGGGGTTCTTCTGGGCCGGCCTCCTGTGCGACACGGTGGGCACGGGGGTCATGATCGACTACGTCGGCGGGCTCACCGCCGACGTCCACGGCGTGACCGGCGTGGCGGCCATCCTGCTGATGCTCGTGCACGCCGTCTGGGCCACCACCGTGCTCGCCCGCCACGATGAGCGGCTCATCTCCACGTTCCATCGGTTCAGCGTGTTCGTGTGGCTGGTGTGGCTGGTCCCGTACTTCAGCCCGATGTTCGTGGCGATCGCGGGGCGGCCGCAGTAGCTCTCACCCGCGGCGCGAGGCCGCTAACACGCCGTTCACCGTGCGCGCGCAGGGCGTTTACGCGGTCGGGCGAGACTGGGCCACGGAGCGGCGGCCACGATCGCCCCTCCGCCGGAGCTCCTCCTCCAGGGCGGCGCCGGGACGGCCGAGTCCGCCGGTCGCCCCGGCGCCCTCGTGTCCCCGGCGACAGGGCCACTACGTCGGGTACGATCCATGCCACGCCCCCGTAGCTCAGTGGATAGAGCGGCACCGTCCTAAGGTGCGCGTCGGCGGTTCGAGTCCGTCCGGGGGCGCCAGCCTAACCGACGACCTTCGGTGAGATCGCCGAGCCGTCAAGGTTCTGTGCCCGGGGGCAGCACCCCGGGACTGTGGCCTTGCGCAGTGCCGGGACTCGCGCAGCCGGACGACGTCTCGCTCGCGACGAGTCCCGCCAGCGCTCCGGGGGTGTCGTCATGCGACTCGATCGGCGGTCGAGGATTGACGACCGGTCAACCGGCGGACGCGACCTGGCGCCTTGCCCACGCGTAGAGCGCGTCGTACACGGGTAGCTCAAGCGCGAGCTGCTCCTGGTCCGGGACGCCGAGGTCCATGAACCCGCGGGCGATAGCCTCGAGCCCCCGGCTCTGGGGCGTGATGTCCGCATCCGCGGTCACGTCGGCGCCATGCACAACCCTGGCGACCAGGGCGAGCGCCGGGTCTGCGAGAAGCGCATGCTCCTCCGCGATCACCTCGAACGTGCACAGCCCGTCGCGGTGGGTGTAGCGCGCGCCCGGAGCGTCGAAGCTGATTGCCCCGGTTCGTTCCGCGTAGGCGATGACCTCGTCACGCGGGACGTAGGTGATGACGGCTTGCGTGTCGATGAACCGCAGGATCAGCCAAGGGCAGGCGATCCGATCGGTGTGCGGGTGCTCGCGCGTCACCCACTCCATGGCGTCCTCCTCTGAATCCGAGGAGGCGATTGTCCTGCTTCGCGCCCTTTCGTCGGAACCAGACCACGCCAACCGCGCCCACCCCGAGCGCCGCCACGATCGGCGGGATCTGCGACCGCGCACACCCTCCGGGGCACCTTGCCGGCCACCGGGAGTGCCACCGACGTGACCAGGCGAGCGAGTCGACCGCTCTGCCTCGTGTGCCCCGGCGTCGGTCCGGAGGCGCCAGGTTCCTGCCCGACCCGTGAGTTTGGGCAGAACCGGGGCGATGTCAAGGCCGGCGGGTGGTCCAGTCGCGGGTCGGCTCTGCCTCGAGGGGTAACCCCGGTTGGCGGGACGCGGCCCGATGGGCCCGAACGCGATCGCTTAGCTGTCGGCCATCCCATCTTCACGCGCCCCCCGTATGCTTCGCCGCCATGGGTAGGCAGAGCCGATCCACACGTAACCGGATAGTGCCGTGGCGCCCCTGACCTGCCCCTCGTGCGGGCGGGGGAACCCATCCGACGCATCGTTCTGCATGGGCTGCGGGGCGAAGCTGGGCGCCACAGCCACCGCCCGGGAGTCGCGCAAGACCGTCACCGCGCTGTTCTGCGATCTCGTGGGCTCCACCTCGCTCGGCGAGCGACACGACCCCGAGGTGCTGCGCCCGCTGCTAGACCGGTACTTCGCCGAGGCGCGCGAGGCCGTCGAGCGCCACGGCGGCCGCGTCGAGAAGTTCATCGGGGACGCGGTGTCCGCGGTGTTCGGGCTGCCGGCCGCCCACGAGGACGACGCGCTGCGGGCGGTCCGGGCTGGGCTCGAACTCCAGGAGCGGCTGGCTCGGCTTCGGGAGGGCTCTCCGGTCCCGCTCGAGGCGCGTGTCGGGATCACGACGGGCGAGGTGCTCGTGCCGGGCGGGGGCGCCCCGCTGATCGGCGACGCGATGAACACCGCGTCCCGGCTCCAGTCGGGCGCCGAGCCCGGGCAGGTGCTCGTGGGCGAGCCGACGTGGCGGCTGGTCCGCGACGCGGTGGCCGCCGAGCCCGCGCCCCCGCTGGCGGCGAGGGGCAAGGCCGAGCCCGTCCCGGCCTGGCGGGTTCTCGCCGCTGCCGGGTCGCCACCCCGCGAGCGGCGGCTCGACGCCCCGATGGTGGGGCGGGAGCGCGAGGCCGCGGCGGCGGAATCCGCGTATCGGCGCGCGGTCGACGAGCGGGCCTGCCGCCTGTTCACCGTCCTCGGCGTCGCGGGAGCCGGCAAGAGCCGCCTCGTCGAGGAGTTCCTCGGGGCGCTCGGGGGCGGGGCGGAAGTGCTCCGCGGCCGCTGCCTCTCCTACGGCGAGGGCATCACCTGGCTGCCCCTCGCCGAGGCCCTTCGGCCGGCGCTCGGCCTGGCGGAGTTCCCGTCCGCCGACGACGTCGGCGTCGCCGTCCGCGACGCCGCGGCGGGCGAGGGTCCGGACGCCCCCGCAGTCGCCGCGGGCTTGGGCGGCCTGTTCGGCCTGCCGGGCGCAGGCAGCGCCGAACAGACGGCGTGGGCGGTGCGGCGCCTCCTCGAGTCCCGCGCCCGGTCGCGCCCAGTCGTCCTGGTCCTCGATGACCTCCAGTGGGCGGAGCCCGCCCTCCTCGACCTCGTGGAGCACCTCGCCGAGCGCGCAGAGGGACCGCTCCTGCTCCTGTGCATGGCCCGCCCCGAGCTGCTCGACGCGCGTCCCGGTTGGGGGTCCGTCGGCGCGGCTGACGCCGTCCGGCTCGAGGCGCTCCCGCCGGCGGATGCGGGCGTCCTCATCGACGCCCTCCTGGGAGGCGCGGCCCTCCCGCCCGAGGCCCGCGAGCGGATCGCCTCGGCGGCCGACGGCAACCCGCTGTTCACCGAAGAGGTCGTGCGGATGCTGGTCGACGAGGGCCGCCTGGTCCGCGAGGGCGACGGCTGGTCGGTCGCCGGCGACCTCTCGGTGATCAGGATCCCGCCGACGGTGTCAGCCCTGCTCTCCGCGCGCCTCGACCGGCTTCCCGAGTCCGAGCGCGCCCTGCTCGAGGCGGCCTCGGTCGAGGGGCAGTCCTTCTCCGCCGGCGCGCTCGAGGCCCTGCTGCCGGAGTCCTCGCGCGACGCGCTCCCCGGGCTGCTCCGCTCGCTCGCGAGGCGGGAGCTGGTCGTCCCGGAGCGCCGCCCTGGCCCGGGCCGAGACGGGTACCGCTTCCGCCACCTCCTCATCCGCGACGCGGCGTACGACGCGATCCCGAAAGCCACCCGCGCCCGCCTCCACCTCGCGTTCGCCGACTGGCTCGAGGCCGCTGCGGGCGACGCGATCGCCGAGCACCGGGAGGTCCTCGGCCACCACCTCGTCCAGGCGCATCGGTACCGCGCGGAGCTGGGCCTCCCCGACGACCGAGGACTCCGGATGCGCGCGGCGAGGGCGCTCGGCGAGGCAGGGGCTCGCGCCTACAACGAGCTGGGCGACGGGCGCAGCGCCATGCGTCTGCTGGACGCGGCGGTCGGTCTCGCCCCCGGCACGGTCGATGCGGCCGTGTGGGGCTGGCAGCTGACGAATGTCGGGTATGTGATCCTGGGCCACCCGCCGGACGGCCGGTCCCGGGACGTGGACCGAGCCGTGTACGGCGACGAGGTGGCCGACACGATCGCCGCGCGCCTCGCCAGGTTCCTGCGCGAGTTCGCCGACCCCTCGACCATCGACCTGGCCGCGGGCAAGCTCGACGACCTCCGCGCGCTCCGGCTGTACCGGGCGCACGGCGTCCGGCACCACGAGCCGGTCGTCCTCCTGAGGCTCTCGGAGCGGGAGCTCTTCGCCGGTGACC
>JAJYGO010000045.1 GCA_021785115.1 Chloroflexota bacterium
CGCGCCCGCGCCCGCGCTCACCGCGCCGTGATGCCGGCCGTCGCCGCGCGGCGCGGCACCGCGCAGGCCCGCGACGCCGTCACGATAGGTCCGACGCGAGCAGCCGGGGTTGCCGCCACATGACGGCGGACGTGCACGTCCTCGTCGTGGGCAGCGTGGAGAGCGGTGTCTGCGACTTCTACCGCTTCGGTCTGTACCGGCCATGGCTTGCCGAGCTCGGCGTCGAGCTGCGGCCGTGGAACGTCGCCGCACGCGTCCCGGCTGCTCTCGCACACGATCCCGATGCGGCTCTGGCGGCGGTTCGTGAAGGATCCGCCCTGCCTGACCTCGATCCCATCGATTGGGCAGATGTCGTCGTCTTCCGCCGCACGTACGCCACGTCCTGGGTCTGCGCCGACTGCGACACGGCTGGACCGGACCGGGAGACCGCGGCCGAGCACTGTTCCTCCGCCGGCCATCGCCTTCAGGGCCCGAGCGAACCAGTGGTGCGAGCACTTGCCGACCTGATCGACCGTGACCCGTCGGTCCTGCGCGGGCGGGCGCTGATGTACGAGACCGACGACGATCTGCTCTCGGCCTCCAGGTGGAACGGGATCTCGCGGCGGTCGGCGCCCGAGCGTGACCTCGTCGAGCGGATCGTTCGACGCGCGGACCTCGTGACGACGACCACACCGGTGCTGGCGGGCAGGCTGCGCCGCCATTCGGATGTCGTTCGTGTGGTCCGGAACGCGGTGGATCCCGAGTGGTACGCATCCGCGGCGCGGGTGCCGGATCTCCCCGGCGATCCCCGGATCCTGTTCTACGGCGGGGTCGAGCGCATGGGGCATTACGCGGTCTGCCGCCCGGCGGTCGACGCGCTCGTGCGCAGGCATCCACGAGGCCGGAGGATCTGGCTCGGTTCGGACCGGCCATCGGTCGTGGCGGCGGTGGACGAGGTCCTCCCCCACGTTTCGGGCGTGCCGGCCTTCGCCCGGAGCCTGGTCGAGGCCGGCCCCGACATCGGCCTCGCGCCGGTTCTCGGCGACAAGTACGACCTGGCGCGTTCGGAACTCCACTGGCTGGAGTACAGCCTGGCTGGGGCGGCGACCGTGGCGTCGCGTACTCCGTTCGGCGGCCCCTACGACGTGATCCGGCACGGGGTCGACGGACTGCTGGCCGGGAGCGGGCGCGAGTGGCGGGCGCATCTCGAACGCCTCGTGTCTTCGCGCTCGCTGCGCGAGGACATGGCCGGACGCGCGCGCGAGCGGGTGCTCGGGGACTACGACGTGCGGCAGCGCGCGCACGAGTGGAGTGACGCGTATCGATGGGCGGCCGAGCACGCGGGACGGGCCTCGCAGGGGCGACGGTACGCGCTTGGGTCGCCGGAGCTGGCCGCCGCTGAGCCGCGCTGGCAGGCCGCCCTCGAGCAGCGGCACGCCGAACGCCTCGAGGTCGCCCTCCTGACGAAGGATCTCGAGGAGCTGCGGGCCGGGCGCGACGTGTGCTGGTCCACGCGGGTCGACGCGCCGCTCGTGAGCGTGCCGATACTCGTCTCAGGCGACCGCGCCGCGCTCACGCTGCCCGAGGCACTGCGGTCCGCACTCGAGCAGCGCTACCCACGGATCGAGGTCCTCGTCGGGCTGGAGGGCACTGCTCCCCACGTCGCTCAGGCCGTCTCGGCCGTCGTCGGCGCCGACCGACGCGTACGCCTCGTCGAGGCCCCGGTCGAGGACGCGTCCTTGGACGCGTCGGGCACTGCAGACGGCCACGCGCGCATGAGCGAGGTGCTGCTGGCGGCGTGCGAAGGGGAGTGGATCGCGCCCCTGCCGCCGGACGCCGCGTTTGCGCCAGATCACGTCGCCTCGCTGATCACGGCGGCGATCGCCGCGCGCCTCGAGTACGTTGCCGGCCGGCGGTCCCGCGCGGATGGGAGCGACGACGACGGCGACGTGGCGGTTGACGACGCGCCCGCGCCCGGTACCGACGCCTGGCCGGCCGGACTCCGCGCGCTGCCCCCGGCGCTTCGTCCGTCGCTCGTGCCCGACGCCCGATGGTGGAGCTGCGCGCGAGCCGCCGGCCTGCGGGTCGGCCGCCTGAACCGGGCCGTGGCCACGCCCCTCGCTCGACCTGGCGCGCAGCGGGCGGCCTGAAGGTCGCGCGAGTCCCTGCTCAAGTCACGACGACGGGCGCCGATACCTCCGCTGCGGAGACTCACTCCGCACCGGGCATGGACGCCCGGATGACACGGCTCAGCGGCTTGGAGGCCCAACATGAGCACTGTGATCAACACGAACATCGATGCACTGACGGCACAGCGGAACCTCAGCTCCCTGTCGCTTCAGTACTCGAAGAGCGTCGAGAAGCTGTCGAGCGGCCTGCGGATCAACCGCGCCGCCGATGACGCGGCCGGTCTGGCGATCAGCCAGAACCTCGAAGCCCAGGTCAACGGCCTGAACCAGGCGCAGCGCAACGCGCAGGACGGGATCTCGATGATCCAGACGGCCGAGGGCGCGCTGAACGAGGTCCAGGCGATGCTCCAGCGCATGCGCGAGCTGGCGGTCGAGGCCTCGAACGGCACCCTCGGGAGCAGCGATCTCCAGAGCGTCGGCGACGAGATGGCGGCGCTCGCGAGCGAGATCAATCGCGACACGTCCACGACGCAGTTCAACGGCATCCAGCTGCTCGACGGCACGGCCGGCACGAGTGGGAACGTCACGCTGCAGATCGGCGCGAACGGCAGCGACACCCTGACGGTCACCTTCGGGAAGCAGGATGTCAACTCGCTCTTCGGGACGAACTCCTCGCTCCTGAGCTCCATCATGAGCAGCTCCGCCGACGGGTCGTTCACCGCCATCTCGAGCGCCTCGAACAGCGACTACAACAGCCTCATCTCGGGCATCGACACGGCCATCCAGGCGGTCAGCACCGCCCGTGGCGAGTTCGGCGCCTCCCAGAACCGTCTGGAGCACACCATCAACAGCCTCGGTGTGGCATCCGAGAACCTGTCCGCGTCGCAGTCGCGGATCCAGGACCTCGACGTCGCGAGCGAGATGGTGAACTTCACGAAGCTGCAGATCCTGCAGCAGGCGGGCACGGCGATCCTCGCCCAGGCGAACCAGGCACCACAGACCGTCCTCAAGCTCCTCCAGTAGGCGAGAGCGCTCCCCGGCGCTGCTCGGCAAGTCGGAGGGACCGGCGAGAGTCGCCGGTCCCTCCTCGATATCACGGACAGTCACTCTGGAGCCGGCGGCAGCCATGACGTTCGATCCAGCGGCCGCGTACCGCACAACGCAGATCACGACGGCGTCCCCGGCAGCCCGGGTCGTTCTCCTCTACCAGGGGGCGATCCGTCAGGCGCTCGCCAACGTCGCGGCCCTCGAGCGGCGCGACATCCCGGCCGCCCACGCCGCATCGGTGCGCGCCCAGGAGATCGTCGTCGCACTGCGCGGAGCGCTCGACCATTCCGTCGGCCCCATCGCCGGCCAGCTCGATCAGCTCTACGCGTTCATGCTCGACCGCCTCGTCGCCGGCAACGTCGCGAAGGACCCGCAGCCGGCGCGGGAGGTCCTCGGAATGCTCCGCGAACTCCTGCCGGCCTGGCAGGCCGCCGCCGCACAGTCCCCGAGCCCAACGCCCGTGCATCCGGCGCCACCCGCCCGCAATGCCGCTGGCACGGCGGCCGTTCCCGGCGTTTGATTCAAGCCACGCCTCGATCCCTCCGACTCCTCACGTGGCAGGCCTCGCACACGGCGAGCCGCGGCAGGAGAGATCATGGCCAGCACGCCCATCATCCAGTTCGGCGGCGTTGCCTCGGGGCTCAACACGTCGAGCATCATCTCGGCGCTCATGGACATCGAGAAGCAGCCGCTGCTCCAGATGCAGTCCCGGCAGGCTGCGCTGCAGTCCGAGCAGACGGCCTACACGACGGTGCAGGCGGCGCTGAACGACCTGCTCGCGAAAGCGCAGGCGTTCACCGTCACCGGCGCGGGCTCGGGCCGCAGCGCGACCTCGTCCGATCCATCCATTCTCACCGCCACGGCCTCCAACGACGCGGTCGCCGGCCAGTACCAGGTCAGCGTCGATCACCTGGCGACGGCGACCGTGGCTCGCTCGGTCAACGCCCTCGCCACGCCGATTACCGATACGATCGCGAGCGACCCGACGCAGCCGATCTCCGGCCTGAACCTGCCGGGCCAGATCACCGCGGGCACCTTCTCCGTCGTCGTCGACGGCACCGTGACGACGATCAACGTCGATCCGATGCAGGACCTCCAGTCCGTCCTGCAGCAGATCCATGACGCGGTTGCGTCGAAGCTCTCGAGCGGCGGCACCGTGACGACGTCGATCGTCGGCAACCGCGTCCAGATCGCGGTGAGCGACGGTGGCGCCGTGCACCGGATCAGCTTCGGTGCGGGGGGCGACACGAGCAACGCGGCCGGGATCCTCGGCCTCGCGACGCTCGGTACCAGCTCGGCGGACCCGACGCTCACGGGCACGTCCGCGCTGGGCGTCGTCAGCACGACGAACCCGCTCGACCAGGCGTTCCTCTCCGGACTGTCCTCCACGCCGATGACCGGCACGCTCACGGTCAACGGCGTAGGCATTGCGTACGACACGTCGTCGGACTCGCTGAGCACGCTGATCACCCGGATCAACGGCATGCAGGCCGGCGTGGTCGCGTCGCTCGACCGAACGAACGACAGGCTCGTCCTGACGAGCACCTCGACCGGCACGCAGGCGATCTCGATCACCGATTCGAACGGGACCGGCGGGCTGGCGCAGGCGCTCGGCCTGGCGCCCGGCACGACGGCCGCCCAGACGCTTGGCCAGGCCGCCCAGGTGACGGTCAACGGACAGACCGTGTACAGCACGAGCAACGCCGTCACAAACGCCATCGCCGGTGTCACGCTCGACCTGCTCGCTCAATCGCCGTCCGGCACGACCGAGACCCTGGCGGTGGGTGTCGACACCGACGGGATCACCCAGTCCATCAACGATTTCGTCTCGAGCTTCAACAGCCTCGGCGACACGCTCGACAAGCTGACGCAGGTCACTCCGGGCACGCCGGGCCAGGCAGGGAGCTCCGGCCCACTGGCGAACGATTTCCAGGTGGCCTCGCTGTTCCTGGGCCTGCGCAGCCTCGTGACGCAGCCTGTCTCCGGCCTCACCGGCACGCTGAACTCGCTGGCGTCGATCGGCATCTCCACCGGTGCCGTCGGCTCGCCGACCGGATCGACGAACCGCCTCACGCTCGACCAGGGCACGCTCCAGCAGGCCCTCAATGCGGACCCGCAACGGGTCGCGCAACTCCTCGACGACGCGACCGGCGCGATGCAGCCGCTCGTGACGCAGCTGCAGGCGTTGACCGATCCGAGCGACGGCTACTACCCGTCCGTGCAGACGAGCATCACGAGCCAGCTGAGCGACCTGAGTCGGCAGGAGGCGGATGAGCAGGAGCGCGAGGCCGGGGTGCAGGCCGCGCTCGAGGCGAAGTACGCGAACATGGAGGCGCTGCTGGCGCAGCTTCAGACAGAGTCGCAGTCGGTGACGGCATCCTCCGCCGCGATGATTGGCGGCGGCCTGTCCGGGTCGTCGAGCTCCTCCGGTCCGTCGTCGACCAGCCCGAGCAGCACCTCGGGATCGTAGGCGGACGACGCAGCCCGTGGCCTCCGCCGGGTGATCCCGGTCTCGGCCGCGGAGCCCTGCTCAGACCACCGTCAGCATCTCGGTCAACCGGTCGCGGGCTCCGCGTCGAGCAGTTCGAGGACCGCCTCGCGCAGCTGGGCGATCCGGAACGGCTTCGTGACGACGTGATCGACGCGTGCGGCTGCGAGACGGCGACGGTCCGGGAGCTGGCCGGTGAGGACGAGCAGGCGCAGGTCAGGTGACGCCTCGCGCAGGCGCACGGCCAGGTCGTAGCCACTCATGTCGGGCAGGCCGAGATCGACGATCGCGACGGTCGGCTCCTGATCCAGCCGCCTCAGTGCTTCGGCGGCAGTCGTGGCGGACACGACGCGCGCGCGGGTGTGGTCCAGGACCCGCAGGATCGTGCGCAGCACGTACTCGTCGTCGTCCGCGACGAGAACCGCGCCCGATCGAACCCCGCGCGAGGCCCTCTGCTCCGTCCGCAGTCGGACCTGCTCCGGGACCACGCGCAGCCCTGCGACGCCGGGATGATCGGGAAGGGCGGTCGGTGCGGAGGTCGCACGGGCAGCGTCGGACACGTCGTCGCAGAGGGGTTGGGCCACGAGGGCAAGTCTGCCTGCACCCTACTCGGTGTGTGAGGTCCGTTCGGCAGACAGGGGTACTACTCGATGTGGTAGGCGGCCGTGAGCCGGATGGACGAGCCGCCCGGCATCACCGCAGCGTGAGGATCACGCTTCGCGGATCGCCACGTGCACCCGCACCTCGCCGCACGCGGTGCCGAGCTCGACGACGAGCCGCTGCAGGTCGAGCGCGGAGATCCGGGCGCCCGCGCCGAGCAGCATGAGCGGCGGGGTGATCGTGGTCTCGTAGCCGAGCGCGGCGAGCCGCGTCGAGGCCGTGCCCGCGACGACGTTCGACAGCTCCGCGACGCCGCTCTGGGCCAGTTCGTCGAATTGCTCGACGGCCTGTCCCAGCATCCGCGAGACGAGCGCGAGCGCGGTCGCCGTGGACATCGACAGGTACATCGAGCCCCTGACCGTGCCGCTGATGCCGACGACCGCGGTCAGGTCCTCCGTCGTGTACGGGTTGCCCTGCACCGCGAGCGACCCGCGAGTCGGCTGACCGCCGGTCTCCTGGCCGATGACCTCGATCGCCGCGTCGACGAACGGGTTGACGAGCTGCACCTTCATGCGCCGATCCTCGTGAACAGAGAGGGGGCGAGCGGAGCGAGCCCGATCTCGCGCGGGCTGGCAATCGCCTCGGTCGCGCCGATGAAGAGCGCGCCGCCGGGCCGGACCGATGCCGCCAGCCGGCGAAAGAGCTGCGCCTTGGCCTCCTCGGTGAAGTAGATGACGGTGTTCCGGCACACGACGAGGTCGAACGCGGACTCGAACGGATCCCGGAGGAGGTCGTGCCGGCGGAACGTGACGAGCGCGCGGATCTCCGGTCTCACTTCCCACGCGTCGCCAGATGGCACGAAGAATCGGTCGCGTCGGACCGGGGAGATGCCGGCCATCTGCGGCTCGGTGTAGCGGGCCGACTTCGCCCGGTCGAGCGCGACGGCGTCGATGTCGGTGGCGAGGATCCGCACGAGGCCGGAAGCGGACCGTTCGCGGGCGAGCATCGCGAGGGTGTACGGCTCGAAGCCGATCGAGCACCCGGCACTCCAGGCGCGCAGCCCTCGCCCGCGGGCGAGGGTGCCCGACAGGACGAGCTCGTCGAGGCGCGCCCACGCCTCCGGGTTGCGGAGGAACTCGCTGACGTTGATGGTCAGCATGTCGCGGAAGCGGTCACGGAGCGCCCGGTCGGCACGTGCCGCAGCCGTCAGTGCCGCGACGTCCGCGAGGCCGTTGGAGCGGGCGAACCCGTTGACGCGCCGCCAGACCTGCGCTGGCTTGTACTGGGCGAGGTCGATGCCGAGCAGCGTGCGCACATCCCGCGCGAGGCGCTCATACGCGGCGGGATCGAGCTCGGGCGGCGCTGCGCCGAGGAATGTCATGCCGCCGCCTGCGCCAGCAGGCCGTCAAGGGCGAGGAGGATCACGAGGTGGCCGTCGAGCTTCGCGATGCCGCGGACGGCGTCGCCGTCGGTGTCTCTCACTGTTCGCGCGGGCTCGACCGTTTCCTCGGGAACGTCGAGCACTTCGCTCACCCCGTCCACGACGAGCCCGACTCGAGTCCCGTCGGTCTCCGCGACGACGATGCGGCTGGCGCGGGTGGGTGAGCCGCGGGACATGCCGAACCGCGAGCGCAGGTCGATCACGGGAACGATCCGACCGCGCAGGTTGATGATCCCCTCCACGGAGGACGGGGAGCCGGGGACCGGCGTGATCGGCTGATGGCGGACGATCTCGAACACGGCGGCGATATCCAGCCCGTATCGTTCCTCGCCGAGCTCGCACACGACGACGCGCAACGCCTTGCCCGAGTCCATCCCGCGATTCCCTTCGGCCTCCGTTGGATATGCCGGGCCGCCCGGCTTCCGGGCCCGTGCCGGCTCTCACGGGAGGAGTCGGGCGGTTCGCCGCCCGACTGAAGCCCGCCCGGCTGCGCCGGCCAACGTTCCCCGGAGCCTCTGCGCCGGCGTCCACACGAGCGGCGATCGTCAGGCGGGGATCGGAAGCCTCGGGATCCAGTCGAGCTGCCGGATGGACGTGATGAGGTAGCGATTCACGAGGGCGACGTCGGTGGTCGGATTGGAGACGAGCATTCCGCGGCGCCGCACGAGCGGCTCGGTGACGGGCAGGAACAGGCTCGTCAGGCGGTGGTGGGCGAACTCGGGATCGTTCCCGGGAAACAAGTGGAGGACGCCCTCGATCTCCGAATCTCCGGCCTCGATCGAGGCGCGGAACGGCAGCTTGTGAACGCGCCGAGCCCTGCTCCGCCGCGCGACGGGCTCCGGCATCGGCGACACGAGCACGATGTCGAACTCGAACGGATCGACGCGGCGATCGGGCTCGACGAGCATCGCGCGCTCGGCTCCGTCGGCCGTCGTCCGCGGCGATTCGACCCACAGAGGCTCGCGGCGGTTCAGCATGTCCGATGCGCGTTCCCACCCCCGCACGACCCCCGTGACGAAACCCGACTCGGTCCACCCGCGTATCGCCTGCGCCGGCGGTTCGGGGATCGCAGGAGCGGCCGCGACGCCGTTCCCCCCACGTGGCGCCCGACCCCGCCAGTCTCTCGTCCACAGACTCATCCGTGCCCACCTCCCGCCCCCGTGCTTCCCCTCACCGGCACGCTCAGAGTGCTTTGTGCCCCGCTTCTGCACCACGCCCCGGAACGGGCCGGGGAGGCCGCTCACCTCACGGCCCGGATGGGGTAGGGGGCGGCGATGAGGCCCTGTCGCGCGGGGTGGGGGCGGCCTGCAGTCGGGCCGGGACGGCGTGGCCCGGGCCGAGGGTGCCCTCGGTCGTTCGGCGGCATGGGCGCGCGTGGAGCCGGCGGCCCCGGTCAGGCGGCCCGCACGCGGACGCCGGCGAGGACGCCTTCGTCAGCCCCGGGCGGCCCAGTCGGCGATCGCGTCGGCCATCCGGTCGAGTGGCAGCACCCGGTCCGCCAGGCCGGCGGCCACGATCGAGCCGGGCATGCCGA
>JAJYGO010000305.1 GCA_021785115.1 Chloroflexota bacterium
TGGCCGCAGGCGCGGATCACGTCTGCCTCCAGGTCATCGCCGCTGACCCCGACGCCCTCCCGCTGGCGGAATGGCGGACGCTCGCGGCGGTCGTCAGTGCTCGGGAGTGATCGCGGTAACACGAAGGGGTGACAGGTCAGTCGCCGCAGGCATGTAGCGGGGCCGAGGCGGAGCAGTGCGTGCCATGCGCCAGTTCATAGACAACGCTCGCTATCTGGCGTGGCTGCACCGGAAGGACCGGTTCGGTTCGGCCTCGGGTGACGACTCAGCTGGGCAAGGGGGTTCGCTACCGAGACTGTGCCGTCGTAGATGACTCCGTCGCAGGAGGCATCTCAGCTTGGCTCACCTACCGCGACCCAAGCCGCGTTCGGAGATTCTCGACGAGGCCCGCCCGAGTCACGCAGGTGCAGGAAGGCGACGGCCGCTGCGCGAACGGCGGGGCCGGGACGAGATCAGCCAGGGGATCGATCTGGTAGCGGCCCGCGAGCGGCGTCGAGACGCCGGCTGAGGCCTTGATGAGCTCGGCAGCGAGAAACGTGCCAGCGAGGTACGAGGTGAAGGACACCGACAGCTGCACTTCCTCCGAGCCCTGCCGCCCAACGTACCGCTCGACGTCCGACAGGAAGCCGCACAGGTCCCGCCCGGGCGCTGCCGCTGCCCCGTCACGCACGCCTGGGGGCATGCGAGCCAGGTCATCAGGCACGAGTGCGCTGTCATCGTGGCCAGCGAGTGCGGCGAGGATGCGGTCCGGCGCGAGGCCTGTCACGAGTGCCATGTGGTCGATGTAGTCGGCGCGCGACCGGTCCTCGTGGAGGCACCGCAAGCAGGCGGTCGGCTGGCCATGCGCATGGCGGAACACCTGCGCCATCGTGTCGCCGGTTGTGCCCTCGAGGACAAGGTCTGGCCACAGGCCCTGCACCTCACGCCGCGCATCCCAGTTGTCCAGGGCGCTCAGGACGGCGCGCGGCCACGGTGCGGATCCGCCCTCAATGGCCTGCACCACCTCAGCGATCATCTCGTGCCGCGGGATGACGTGCAGCTCGGAGCCTTCGGCACGACGAGCAGCCAGCCGCACCTTCGGCGTGACCTCGTCCAGGTCCCGCTCGATCGCCAAGACCGAGCGGTTCAGGTTGGTGACGTCGTCGATCGATCCGCAGTCGACGACCCAGAGGTCGCCCGCGACCCTCGCCGAGACGAGGACATCGGCGCAGGCCTGCCCGACGGCACCGGTACCGGCGAGCAGGGCAGGCCCCGCAAGCTCGATCGGCCCGAGCCGTGGAGTCGGGCCCGCCGCCGGCCCGTAGGTCAGCAGCGAGTAGGAGGTGGCGGGGGATGGCCCGGCGATCCGGGGATCGACGGCCAACGAACGGACGAACACCTGGCTTGCGGCGAATGCAGCGGCTGCGTGGGCTCCGAGTACGTTGCCATCCTCCACGAGCGGCGGCAGCACATCTCCCTCGCCCGAGACGTGGGCCGTCCAGCCGTCGGCGCTCGCCGTCACAGTTGCCCGCTCCCCGCCGCCCAGGTGGACGTGAAGGGCGCCAGGGCCGACGGGGGCAAACGGTGTCGCCGAGCTGTCGATGGCCTGGAGCAGCGCTGCCACCTCATCGGCGAACGGTGAACGCGGCGCGACGCGCAGGGCCGGGCAGAAGCGAACGATGAGGTTGGCGGCCGTCAGGACCAAGGCTCTCGCGCACCCTCCGCGTTCGAGCTCGGGTCGCCAGTCGAGCACGATGTCGGTTGCGATGAGCCGCCCGGTCGCCTCCGCAGGCGACCACCCGGTCAGCCGTCCGGCCAGCGGAGCGTGTCGACCGTCGCGTGGCCGGATCAGCACGATGCCTCGAGCTCGACGAGCTCCGCGCGCCCACCGACTATGTCGACGACGTCCTGCCAGCGCCGACGAACCCAGCCGTTGCGTGGCAGCCCCACGAAGACTGCCCAACGTGCCTCGGCATCGGCCGTGCTCGTGTACCCGTAGCTCGGGAGGACGATGCTGACGCAGTCCGGCGCGTGGAAGAACGCGTCCCGATCGACCGGGCTGAAGAACGCCTCGTCGGGGTGTGCGTGGACCGCCGCCAGCACGACCGCGTCGCGCCGCTCGCAGAGCGCGGCGAGGGCAACCATCCAGGTCTCCGACAGTCTCAGCGAGCGCGGTTGGCAGGAGACTCCGTCCCCCAGGGGCAGCACCACCGTGTCGACGACGAGCGTGTCGGCACGACCGATCCAGAACGCGGCGCTCTCGCGCCGGCCCTCGCCCGCGCGCTGGATCGCACCGAGCGTGGCCGTGATCGCGCCCTCAGGGACCCGGACGAGCGCGCTCACACCGTTCGCCCGCGGTACTTCGCGGGGTCATTGAGTCTCGCCTGGAGCTCCTCGAGGACCCGCAGGAGCGGGTTTCCCGTGGGGATCCAGCGGAGGGACGGATCGGCTGCCCAGGCGGGATGGAGGGCAAACCCCTCGGCGCTGAGCGGGAGGCAGAGGTCGCTCACCGGCCGGAACCCATCGCAGGCAGGCCAGGCTCGTGCGACGTCGGAGCGTCCCGTCGCCGGATCGATTGGGTGGATGGATGGAGCGCGCTCGGGATAGCCCTCGCAGACGAGGCGCAGCCGGTACAGCTCGCCGTCGGTCCGCGCGCACACGTCGACCACGACCGTGACGCCGTCGACGCTGACGATGGTCCATCCGAGGTCCGCCGCCGCGCGACGAACCTCGACCAGATCCTCGCCGAGCGCCAGCTCGGATTCGAGCACGCTCACCCCGCGATCACCTCGCGCACGAGCCGCAGGGCGAGCTCGCCCTCGCCGTGCCCGACAGCGCCGACGGGCTGAACGAGATCCTTGAGGGGGTCGCCGCCGTGGTACAGGCGGAAGACGACCTGGTCCCCTCCATCCGCGCTGTCGGCGACGCCGAAGTGCGTCATCGCATCCGCCCGGACGGTCGACAGCGGCGTCGCGTCCTCGTACGTGTGGCGCCAGGGGCCCTGCCGGCCTCCGGCGTAGGTGACCACGACTGGCCGGGTGCTGTCTGTACGTTCCATCGCTGACATCTCCTACTGTGGTGGACGCCATTTCCCGCAGTAAATCACAGCCGCCGGGCCTTGTCAACAGTGGTGGGCGACGTTTACTGTAGTGTCATGGAGGTGACCATGGCCCTGGGAGACGTCCTCAAGGAGAAGCGCGAGCTGCGGCGCATGCCGCTCGTCGAGGCAGCCCGCCGGGCGAAGATCTCCGCGGCGTATCTGAGCAAGCTCGAGAACAGCGACGTCCAACAGCCGTCCCCGAACATCCTCTACCGACTGAGCCCCGTCCTGGGAGTCGACTATGCCGACCTCATGTCGCTCGCGGGCTACATGGTGCCCGGACCGGGGGTTTCAGATGCGGTCCGGCACAATGCCGCCCTATTCGGTGATGTCTCGGACGACGAGCGAGACGCCTTGCTCCAATATCTGGACTGGTATCGGTCGCGACGTGAGCGAACTCCCGAGCGCGGCTGACATCGAGCGCGAGGCACGCCGTCTGCTTCGGCAGGCGAACGCCTATGGCCGGCTTCCCACGCCGGTCGACGATCTCGTGGCCGCCGCGAAGCTGTCGGAACCAGAGCAATCGCTCCTCTCTCCGTCAGTCCTGCAGCTCGCGCCAGCGCACCTGCGCGACGCCGTCGCGCGCCTGTCCGGCCGCGTGCGCGGGCTGCTCGACGGACGGGCGCGCGAGATCCATCTTGCACCCGAGCTCGGCACGGAGGGCCGACGGACCTTCGTACGCCTGCACGAGACTGGGCACCACATCCTTCCGTGGCAGCGCGAGCTCGCCTACGCTGACGATGACCAGACGCTCTCGCCAACCGTTCGGGAGCTATTCGAGCTCGAGGCGAGCCAGTGCGCGGCGTCACTCCTCTTCCAGGCCGACCGCTTCACCCGCGATAGCGCGGATCTCGCGATCGGCATGGGCGCTGTCATCGACGGCTCCCAGCGACACGGCTCGTCGATCCGCGCCGCGCTTCGACGGTACGCCGAGACCCATCGTGCCGCGTTGGCAGGCGTCGTGCTCGACGTCTCGCCGACGACCCGCGAGCCACTCCGGTACCGGCGGCACGAGGTGTCGATGTCTGCGGCATATCGGACGCGGTTCGGCGACGATCACTGGCCCCGCGTGCTTTCCGTGGAACGGTACGGGCTCGTCGCGATCGCCGCCGGCGCGGTCGCATCGTCGGGAACGGTTGTCGAGGGCGACTGGACGCAAGTCGACCTCGCGGGCGGACCTGCGGGCCTGCGCGTCGAGGCACTGTGCACCGGCTACGACCTGCTCGTCCTGGCATGGATACCGATCCGCGAGCGGACACGGCAGCGCGTTCGGCTGGTGCAGTAGGTGGTCCCGCTGACGCTCCGGATCGCGCCTTCCATGAGAGCCGGTCGGCCCCGGCACGACAGCATCTCCGAGGGCGCACGGAGGCGACCTTGAGCCTCTGGGAGTGGCTCCGCTCCCGACTCGACCGGATTCCGGAGAACGCGGCCAGGATCGACGCGGGTACCATCATCCCGTCCGAGGTCCGTGCCAAGCTCATCGAGGACAACCCGGACGAACCGCTCTGGCCGAGGTTTGGGCGGTTCGGCCGCGGCAAGCCTGGGGTGACCCGCGAGACTCCGATCAACTGGGTCGTCCGCGATGGTCGGGGACGCGTGGCTGGAGGCGCGGTCGTCACCCCAATCGGAGACGGCGGATTCCACACGGTCGACGTGGCCGTCCATCCTCGCCACCGTCGCCGGGGCTATGCCACCCAGCTGTACGAAGAGATCGCTCGGGCCGGGATCAACATCGAGGCCTGTTCGAATGCCTCCCTGCACCTCGGGACCATGACGGCGCTCGGTTGCGCATTCATGGTGGGCCGGCGCCGTAAGGCCCTCAGGGGTGGGGGCAGTCCGCTGGCAGATCTGCTGGGCGACTCCGGGATTGACGGGCCGACGGTCCCTGATGGCTGGGTCCTCGAACGCATCGAGACCGTGTTCGGATCCCCTGCGTCGCTGGTCGATGCCTCGATACGCGATCGATCCGGGCCGGCGTAGAGCAGGGCCCGCCCGCCTGCAGTGATACCCGTTCGGTACGCCGGCCGCAGGCGACCGAACCGCTCTGGCCTCGGTGGAGGCTCTGGGCTGCCCCCGTTTGGAGGAAGATGGAGTCGCGGCAGAGCAAGCGACCCAACGTCAACACCGCGCAAGGCCCTCCCTACCTGACGGGCAACCGGCCCATGACCGGCGCGTAGGGCATCAGCGAGTCGGCGAGGGCGGGCTGCCTCGGGCTGCTCGGGCAGGGTCGCCCCAGGCGCTCGAGCGCCAGCGCGAGGGGCTCCGGTAACCACTCGACGCCAGCCTCGCGCAGGATCCGCCGCACGCGCTCCGGGTCGTTTCCTTGGAGCGTCGACATGAGAACCGTGCCCAGCCCGATCACCTGTCCGTGCACGAACGAGTGCCCCGTCAGTGCCTCAAGGCAGTAGGCGAAGTAATGCTCGGCGGAGCCCTCCTCTGACTGGGTATGACCGACCTGAAGACAGATCGCGTTCGAGCGGACGTAGGCACGAACGATCGCCTCAACGGTGCGGGGCGTCACCCGGCGGATCTCGGCGGCTATTGTTTCGATCCCGGCAAGGACGGCCGCGGACTGCTCTACTGCGGCGGGATCGAAATGCGCATGCCCCAGTTCCGCTCCCCGGGCCCAGTCCCAGAGCGCCGTGTGGATGGAGACGATGTCGCCGATGCCGGCACGGTTGAAGTGGGAGGGAGCAGCCCGGATGAGATCAGTGTCGATCACGATCAGGCTGGCGACCACGAACCCGCGGTAGGTCACCGTTCCCTCATCCCGCACGGCGATCGTGTTCGTCACGCAGACGTCGCCGCTCACGATGCTGGGCGCGAGGATCAGCCGACAGCCGCGGCGCCACGCCACGTACTTGGCCGCGTCCATGACGACACCGCCGCCGATGCCCACCACGGTCAGCACCGGTGGCACGTCGGCCTCGAGCGCCTCGAGCGACTCCCTCGACAGGGATGCCACGAGGCGTTCGGCAGTCGCGCGCCCGCGGAGCGCTGCGTCCAGATGTTCGAGTGGCACCGGTTGCGATATCAGCGCGAACGAATCCTCGAGCGCCGCCAGCGTCTCGGCGAGGATCCCCGGTCCGACGCGGAGGGGAGGATCCAGGGCCAGCCGCTCAAGTGTCTCGGCCATCGTCGCAACCCTTCCTCTGGCCGCCCATGTGCCGGTGTTCACGTGGCCTGTCCGGTGCTCGCCGCGAGCGCGCCGTCGCGGGCGCGGCCCGCGCTCCCCAAGAGCGACAGGATCCTCGCGATCTCGCTCGCCATCGCCCGCCGCCCCTCGGCGAGGTAGCGCCGCGGATCGACGGCTTCCGGGTCGTCTGCGAGCCGACCACGAACGGCGGCCGTGAACGCACGGTTCATGAGCGTGGCCAGGTTGACCTTCGTGATCCCCTGGCGCACGGCCTGCGCGAGCACGTCGTCGGGCACCCCGGATGCGCCGTGGAGGACCAGCGGGACGGGCACGACTGCCCTGAGCCTCGCCACGAGTGCGAGGTCGAGGACGGCCGTCCGCGAATGCATCGCATGCGACGATCCGACCGCGACGGCCAGCGCGTCGACGCCTGTCGCCGCGACGAACCGCCTCGCGTCAGCGGGGTCGGTTCGAGCGCCCGGGGCATGCACCCCATCCTTGCCGCCCACGACGCCGAGCTCTGCCTCGACGACGATGCCTCGGGTATGTGCCCAGGTGACCAGCCCGGCGGTCCTTCGCACGTTCGCCTCGTACGCAAGCGCGGACAGATCGAGCATCACCGATCCGAACCCGATCTCGACGCCGGCACGGCACAGATCCGGCGTCGTCGCATGATCCAGGTGGAGCGCGACCGGCACGCGCGCGGCCTGGGCGACGGCACGACACGCCGTCGCCAGTGGCTCAAGCGCTCCGTGGTACCTGACCGCGTTCTCACTGACCTGAACGACGACCGGCGAGGATACGCTCTCGGCCGCCTCGACGATCGCCTCGGCGGACTCGAGCGTGATCGCGTTGAACGCGCCGACGCCGTACCCTGCCGACCTTGCGTCATCGAGCAGAAGCGCGAGCGACACGAGGCTCACGGGGTCGCCACCTCACTCGCCGGGGGCGACCCGTACGCGTCGCGCAGGGCATCGCCGAGCGCGAGCATCTCGGGAGACGGGGCGAAGAACGTCCGCGGGACAATCGCCTCGTCGGCACGGCCGGTGACGGCCCGCTGCGCCAGCAGGGCCGCGCCGAGCGCCGAGGCCTCGGGCTCGTCCACGATCTCGAGTGTCCGTCCGGTGATGCCGGCACGCAGGCCGCACCATAGGTCGTTCTTCGCGGCCTGGCCCGAGACGACCATCCGGCGTCGATCGGTTGCTGCTCCCGCCACGCGTTCAGTCACCCGCGCCGACGCGAGCGCCGAGCCCTCCAGGACGGCCCGCATGATCTCGGCGCGTCCGCTTGTCGGGGTGAGGCCGCACAGGTGCTCCGATTCCCCCACCCGTCCCAAGTGAAACCGAATCCCCCCACTGCCCGCTGGGACGCGACTGACCTCGCTGTACATCGCCCCGGCGTCGCCCTGGTAGAGCAGCTCCAGCCACTGGCCGAACACCTGCCCGGCGGGCACGTTGGCGTGGACGTAGCAGTGGCGTTCGTCCACGAACCGTCCCTGGTCGAGAGGGTCTGCGCGCGTGGCGACCGGCCCGTCGGTGACGGCGAGCTGCGCCTCGGACGTGCCGGCCGACAGGTACACCTCGCCTGCCTGGCGCACGTCGCTCGCGAACGCTCCGCACAGGTGGTCGTGACCGCCGGTCACGAGCGTCATGTCCTGCGGCAGCCCCAGCCGGCGTGCGACACGGGCGTCGATGCGCCCGACCGGGGTCCCCGAAGGCATCAGCGCCGGAAGCCACTCCCTCGGGAGATCCACCGCCGCAAGGGTCGCGGGGTCCCAGGCGGGAGCGGCAAGATCGAACAGCCCGGTGCGCGACGCGTGCGACCAGTCCATCGTCGACGGCGCGCCGAGGCGGGCGAGCACGTGCCCCGAGAGATCGAGGATGCCCGACGTTCTCGCCCAGGCACCCGGGCGATGCGAGCGCAACCACATGAGCTTGAACAGGGAGAACGTGGGGTCGGGCGGAAAGCGGTCGTGGAGCGCCGGCGCACCCCGATGGTGGAACGCTGCCGCCTCTTCGCGCCCGCGCGGATCGTACCAGGCGAGCGTCTCCTCGACGGCGCGTCCCGCCCCGTCGCGCAGGACGACCTCCTCGCCCAGGCCGGCGATCGCGAGGCCAGCAGGTGGGGGTCCGGAACTCGCCGAAGCGGTGACCTCGGCGAGCAGCGCGAGCGAGCGATACGCGATCTGGTCCGCGTCGTGGGCCGCACCCTCGACGCCCATGCGGACCGGCGTCACGCAGGACGCACGGGCGACGACGAGGCGGGCTTCGTCGTCGTACAGGATCGCCTTGAGGTGAGTGGTACCGAGGTCGAGCCCGATCCAGCGCACCGTGTCACACCGCCTCGGTATGGACCATCGCGACGAGCGCGGCCATATCGGCGTGTGGCGGCAGCTCGGGCAGCATGGACTGGACGCTGGCGAGGCCGCAGGCCGAGGCGAGCCGGAGTGCCGCCAGCGTGTCCTCGCCACGCGCCAGGGCAACCGTGAAGCCGGCCAGGAACAGGTCCCCGGCGCCCGTCGCGTTGACCGCGACGATCCGCGGCACGCGCGCCCACCAGGCGCCCGACCCGCTCGCCATGAATGCACCCCGCTCGCCGAGCGTGATTGCCAGCACCTCGAGATCCCGCCCGATTGCCTGCCGCATCACCTGCAGAATCTCGTCCTGCGGCCGGCCCTCGAGCGGAACGCCCAGCGCTTCACCCAGTTCGCGCGCGTTTGCCTTCGCCATCCACGGTCGCGCCCGCAGCGCCTCGCGGAGCACTTCGCCCCGCGCGTCCACGATGACCCGAACGCGCGCGTCCCGAACCGCCTCGATGATGTGCCCATAGAAGGCGGGTTCGACACCGCGCGGGACGCTGCCGCACAGGACAACGAGATCGCCAGCGCGACAATCCGACACGAGACGCTCGACGAGGGCCCGTGCCTCGCTCGGCGTGACGACGGGCCCGGGCTCGTTGAGGACGGTGGACCGCCGCGAGTCGCGCTCCACGATGATCGT
>JAJYGO010000340.1 GCA_021785115.1 Chloroflexota bacterium
AATGTTCGTCACGAAGGCATCGCCGCACCAGCAGACCGCGTTTGACTTCCTCTACTTCCTCGAGCAGCTCCCGCAGCAGCAGTCCATTGCGACCATCTCGGGATGGGTTCCGGCTCGGCTGGACCTCGACTACTCGGCGCTGATTCAGCAGCAGCCCGCATGGGCAGCCTTCTTTGACAAGGATCCGGCCTATCAAGCGGGCTACCAGACGGACTACCCACTTCCCGAGTGGGATGAGATCGAGACCAAGCTTGCCGACCACCTGGTGAGCGCGTACACGAACAAGAGCCTCGTCGACAACCCGTCTGGTGCGCTGTCGCTGCTCCAGCAGTTTGCCAACGAGTCGAACTCGATCCTGAAGCAGCACAACGACTACGGGCAGTAGCCGAAGGGCAACTGAAAGCGGCACGGTTCTCCGCGGCCCAGCGCGGGCTGCGGAGAACCGACCAAGGCGCCCGAGTCGAGGCCGGGCGGGCATCCGTCCGGCCTCACCCAACGCACGAATCCGTTGGCGACCGCCGAGAGGAGGGCATAGATGGCAGCGGTGCGAGCATCAATTTGGACGCCGGCGCGCATCGTGCGCGCCGTCCGTTCGCTGCCTCCCCGCCGGCGACGTACCTATCTGTTCGCCTACGGCGTGCTCGCGCCGGTTGTGGCGCTGTTCGCCGTGCTGCGAATCATCCCGATCCTCTACACAATCCTGCTGAGCTTCTTCAACTGGTCGTTGATCAGCCCGCAGCACGTCTTCATCGGGCTTGACAACTTCGCCAACCTGCTCAGCGATCCGAATTTCCAGACCGCGATCATCGACACGACCGTGTTCGCATTCGCAACGACAATCGTGTCGATCGTCATCGGGTTCTTCGTCGCCGTCGTCCTGGCGCGCGGCGCCGGCCGACTGGGCTCCCTCATCGAAATCCTGTTCTTCCTGCCCGTCGTCACGCCGATGGTGCCGGCCACCCTCGGATGGAGGCTCATTCTCGAGTACCAGGGTGGGCTGCTCAACGATGTGCTGGGGGTCTTCGGCATTCCAAACCAGGCGTGGACAACGGATCCGACGCTGGCCGTAGTGTCCGTGATCCTCATCTCGGTGTGGGCGCAGGTCGGCTACAACATGATCATCTTCTTGGTCGGCATACGGGCCATCCCGCTCATGTACTACGAAGCGGCCGCCGTGGATGGCGCATCGGCCTGGCGGCAGTTCCGCCACATCACGCTGCCCCTCATCATGCCGATCCTCTTGTTCGTCACTGTCATCACGACAATCAACGCGTACAACGTGTTCACGCAGGTGTATGTGCTCGCGTCGGATGTCCAGGGAGCGCCGGGCTATCTCGTCCGCGTGCTCGTGTACGACATCTTCCAGAACGCATTCCGGTACTTCAACATGGGGTACGCGGCAGCCGAGGCGGTGTATCTGCTCGGCATCGTCGTGATCCTGACCTTCATCCAGTTCCGGTTCCTGAGCCGGTCGATCGACTGACGTGGTGCGCAGATGAACCATTCGCTGACGCGGAGACTGCCGCGCCTGGTGCTCGAGGCGATCCTGCTCATCGTGGGACTTGCGATGGTGTTCCCGGTGTTCTGGCTCGTGAGCACGTCTCTTCGGCCAGGATCGGAGGTGCTCGCGGCGGCCCCGTCGCTGCTCCCCCAGCACTGGACACTCTCGAACTATGTCACGGCATTCAGTACCGCCCCATTCGGACTCTGGCTGCTGAACAGCGTCATCTTTGCGACGGTGTCGACAGTCTTCATTCTCATCACCTCGATGGCCGGCGGTTACATCCTCGCAAAGTTCGAGTTCCCGGGGAACAACCTGATCTTCGGGGTGATTCTCGCGACCGCAATCATCCCGTTCGAGGTGTACATGCTGCCGGTCTTTCTTGAGGTGCAGGCGGTCGGTCTTGTCAACACCCTCCCCGGACTGATCCTGCCCTACGTGATCCTGAGCTACGGAATCTTCTTCATGCGGCAGAACATCAAGACAAGCGTGCCCGACGAGCTCCTCGGGGCGGCACGCATTGATGGCCTGTCGGAGCTCGGCATCATGATTCGCCTCGTGCCTCGGCTGCTCGGGCCGGCGCTCAGCGCGCTCGCGATCTTCGCCTACCTGCAGTCCTGGACCGCCTTCATTTGGCCGCTGCTCGTGCTGAATTCGGAGAATCTGTTCCCCGCCCAGCTCGGCATGGTCCAGTTCAACAGCACGAACAGCGTCGACTACGGGATCGTCAGTGCGGCGGCCGTCGTGACGCTCGCGCCGACGGTTCTCGCCTTCCTCGTCCTTCGCCGGCGAATCATCGAGGGGGTGACGCTGACCGGGATGACCGGATGAGGCGAGCGGCGCCATCCGATATCGCGTACAGCGGGGGACAGGAGGGCTCGTGAATGGCAGCGACGTACGAATTTGAGCAGCTCCACGTGTATGTGGGCGACTCGGTCGAGGACATGGCCCAGGCAGCCGCGACGGCGGTGGAGGGCGAGCTGAAGCGACTGCTGGCCGAGCAGGAGCTTGTCCGGACGGTGTTTGCGGCGGCCTGGTCGCAGGAGGCCTTCGTGGCTGCGCTGCTACAGAAGCCAGGAATCGACTGGGGCCGAGTGGAGGTCATCCAGCTCGATGAGTACGTCGGGCTTGGGTCGGGCAACCGGCTCGCGCTTTGCCAATGGCTGGAGCGCCACGTCACCGGCCGGGTGGCGGTGGGCCGGGCGGAGTACATGGACGGCGCCGCCGCGGACATGACGGCCGAGGTGGCCCGATACGACGCGGTCGTCCGTGCGCGGCGCATCGACCTCGCGCTCATCGGCATCGGCGAGACCGGGCACCTGGCGTTCAATGACCCGCATGTCGCACGGTTCGACGACCCCCAGGCCGTCAGACTCATCGAGATCGACGAGACGAGCCGTGCGCAGCAGGTGCGCGAGGGCGCCTTCCCGGACCTCGCCTCGGTCCCGCATCAGGCGCTCACGATCACGATGTCCCCTCTGCTCGGAGCAGCCAAGCTCTCGGTCGTGGTGCCAGGCGCTCACAAGGCCGCGGCCGTGGCGCGAACGCTCCTCGGCCCCATCTCAGAGGCGTGCCCGGCGTCGGCCCTGCGCCGCCACCCCGCCGCGACCCTCTATCTCGAGCAGGCATCGTTCGCGGCCACCGAGGAACAGCTGGCGGCGGCGCGCTGAACGGAGGGAACAGCTTCATGACGACGCACACAACGGAGACCCTTGCCCTGTTCGGCGGAACACCCGTCCGAACCGAGCCATTCGCGGCCTGGCCGCAGTTCGGGACCGAGGAGGAGACGCTCCTCCTCGAGGCGCTTCGATCCGGCCACTGGGGGTCGCTCGACGGCACGTTCGTGACCGAGCTCGAGCACGAGTTCGCGAGCCTGCAGGACGCGCACTACGGCATCAACGTCGCGAACGGGACCATGGGCCTGGCGGTGGCCCTCCGCGCGCTCGGCGTCGGGCGAGGGGATGAGGTCCTCGTGCCTCCCTACACGTTCATCGCCACGGCAAGCTGTGCGCTGATGCTCGGCGCCATCCCCGTGTTCGTCGACGTGGAGCCCGATACCCTGCTCCTTGACCCCGTAAAGATCGACGCGGCGGTCACGTCGCGCACCAAGGCGATCATCCCCGTCCACCATGCCGGGAGCCCGGTCGACATGGACGGCGTGCTTGCGGCTGCCCGCCGGCACAATTTGAAGGTTGTCGAGGATGCCGCGCAGGCCGCCGGGGCATCGTGGCGGGGCCGGCCTGTCGGGGCCATCGGGGACGTCGGCGTCTTCAGCCTGCAATCGTCGAAGGTCATCAACTCGGGCGAAGGCGGCATGATGGTCACGAACGATCCGGAGGTCGACGAGACCCTGTGGTCGCTGCGGAACGTCGGCCGCCGGCGCGGCGGCGCATGGTACGAGCATGTGCGGATCGGCTGGAACCTGCGGATGAGCGAGTTCCAGGCCGCGGTGGCGTTGGCCCAGCTTCGCCGCATGCCGGCGCAGCGGCAGCACCGAGCAGAGTCGGCGGCGTACCTGACGAGCCATCTCGAGCAGATTCCCGGCATGAAGGCGGTCCGTGTCCCGGACGGGGTCACCTCGCACAGCTGGTACACGTACCACCTGCGCTGGCTCGGGGCCAGGGATGGTGGGCTGCCGAAGATGGAGTTCGCGCGGGCCCTGGCCGCCGAGGGCGTGCCGGTGTTCCACGGATACGTCCCGCTCAACCGCAACGAGGCAATCCGCGAGGAGATAGCGCGGCTCGGCGGGCGGGAACCCGGTGCGTGCCCGGCGGCCGAACGGGCGGCGAGCGACGAAGTGCTCATGTTCTCCCTGCCCATCCTCATGTCGGAGCGACCGGACCTGGACGACGTCGTGACCGCGGTCGCGAAGGTCGCGGCTTATCGGCCATGACGATGGACAGCGTCGGGTACCTGCTCGTCGGCGCCGGTGCCATCTCGCATCAGCATGCCGAGGCGATCCGGGCGACGCATGCTGCCCGGGTGGCCGGCGTGTGCGACGCTGATGCCGCCCGTGCGCGGAGCGTGGGCGACGCGTGGGGCGTGCCGTGGTCGACCGATCTCGAGTCCGCCCTGGCGTGGGGAGCTGTCGACGCGGCTGTCATCTGCACGCCGTCCGGGCTCCATGCGCAGCAGGCGCTCGCCGCGCTCCGGGCGGGCAAGCATGTCCTGATCGAGAAGCCGATCGCGCTCAGCCTCGCTGACGCCGACGAGGTCGTCGCCGCAGGACGTGCACACGACCTCGTCGTCTCGACCGTCAGCCAGCGGCGCTTCGAGCCGGTCATCCAGGAAGTCCGGCGCGTCCTGGCGTCCGGCGTGCTTGGGCCGGTCGCGTACGTGGAGGGGACGACGCTCGACTACCGCCCGCAGTCGTACTACGCGAGCGGCGCATGGCGCGGGACCCGGGCCCTCGACGGCGGGGCGCTGATGAACCAGGGGATCCACACGGTGGACCTGGTGCGATGGCTCGCCGGTCCGATCGTCCGGGTGGCGGGCCAGACCGCGACGGTGGCGAAGGAGATGGAGGCGGAGGACACGGCGTCCGCCGCGGTCACCTTCGCGTCGGGCGCTCTGGGATCGCTGGTCGCGACGACGTCAGCCTACCCCGGCGTGCCCCACGATCTCCGCATCCACGCGGAGCGGGGGTATATCCACCTGCGGGACGGGGCGATCGCGGGCTGGGAGGTGGATGGCGTTCCACGCCCATCGGAGCCGGATGATCCCGCCGGGCAGGCCGATGCGGCCACCTGGGGGACAACGTTCGTGGGCCACGCCCGCCAGTACGCCGACGTGACGCGCGCGATCCTCGATCACCGCGCCCCTGCCATCAGCGGCCTCGACGGGCGCAACACGCTGGCGGTCGTCCTGGCGGTCTACGAGTCGGCAGCGACGGGACGGATCATCGAGCTGACGGAGGTTGGAGAGGAACGATGAAGGTTGGCGCGGCCAGGGTCGACATCACGCCCCCGCTCGGCATGCGCATGGCGGGTTTCGAGACGAGAACCGCGGGTGCAACCGACGTCCACGACGCGCTTCACGCGCGCGTGCTCGCCTTCGAGGGGCCCAAGGACACGGCCGTGCTGGTCGTCGCCGACCTGCTCCAGATCGATGCGCGGCTGCAGGGGATCATCGCCGCCGAGGTCGAGCGACGGATCGGCCTCGATCGTGATCACCTGCAGCTGGTCGGGACCCACACGCACAGCGGACCGGACCTCACCGAGCCGAGCGAGTACGAGCGATCGGCGGGCATGCGCATCGCGGGAGGTGTCGAGGAAGCCTGGAACGCGCGCGGACCCGCTATGGCCTCGGTGGGCGCGGGGAGGGTCACCGGTATCGGCAGGAACCGGCGCCATCCGCACGACGGCCCGGTGGACGACGACGTCACGGTCCTTCGCCTCGACCGCGAGGACGGGTCCCCCATCGCGACGCTCGTCAACTACAGCTGCCATCCCACCACGCTGGGCCCGGACAACCTGCGCTACTCGGCGGACTATCCGGGCGTCGTCTGCCGCCTCCTCGACGAGCGCGTCGGCGGCATCACGGTGTTCACCACAGGCGCGCAAGGCGACGTGAACCCGGGCGGCTACTCGCCCGAGGACAGCATGATCGGGATCGTGGCCCCGTGGCGCACGTACGAGTCGGCGGAGCGCTACGGGACGGCCATTGCCGAGGTCGCGGTCGACGTGCGCGGTCGCCTCGTTCCCACGCCATCCGACAACGTATGGGCGCGGGCGCGCGTGCTGGAGTTGCCGCGGCGCGAGCTGCCGAGCGTGGACGAGACCGAGCGGGCGGTGGAGGCGGCCGAGCGACTGGTCGCCGCCGCGACGCCGCTGCACTCGGTGCAGGTCACCCACAATGCGCTGCTGGCCGAGGCACACGCCCGGCTGGTGCTCGAACACGCCGCTCGGGCCGACCGCGACGGACCCGTGCGGGTGCGGGTCAGCGCACTCGGGCTCGGACCCGCGACGCACGTCGGGATCGGAGGCGAGCTCTTCACCGGGCTCGGGATGGACATCAAGCGGGCCCTCGGGGCCGGGCGCACGTTCGTGGCGGTCCTGTGCGACGGGACGATCGGCTATATCCCGACCCGCGACGCCTACGCCGAGGGCGGCTACGAGCCGTCCGCGAGCCCGCTGGCGGCGGGCGGGGGCGAGGCCATCGTCGACGCGGTCGTGGCGCTGGCCCGGTCAGGGGAAGGGGCAACGGTCTCGTGAGCATCCGGCGCACGGCCGGCACGGACGCCTCGATGCGCTACGTCTTCAGCACGCGCGACACGGTCCGCTACCGGTTTCCGCCGGACCGGCACGGGGTCGGCATCCACACGAACTACCTCATCCTGGACCGCTCGGATGCGATCACGTCGGAGGCGTTCTGGACCGTGCTCGAGCCCGGCCAGTCGCCACCCGTGCACGTGCATCCCGAGCTCGAACAGCTCCTCTACGTGACGGAGGGAGCAGGCCAGCTCACCGTCGGCTCGGCCACCCTGCAGCTGGCCGTCGGCGACCTCGTGCGCGTTCCCGTCGGCATGCCGCACGCGGTGGCTGCACGTGGCGGTGGGCGTGTCGTCTACCTGACCGTCGACTGCTTCCTGGCGGGCCGACCATCCGACGAGCCGTCCTGGGACAACCACGTGCAGGCGCAGTGCGCAGAGGAGGGCTGGTCGTTTGATGAGGTCCGGCAAGGCCCGGCGAGGCTGCTGTGACACCCGAAGGCCAGCCATCGGCACCTCCCGGAAAGACCGCCGATCCCCATCCATTCACCGCAGGAAGGAGCTATCGCATGTCTGGCATGGAAGCGGGGGCAGAGGTAGGAGCGGCCATGCGCTACGTGTTTCGCACGGACCGCACGCTGCGCTACCGCTTTCCGACCCATACCAACCTGCTCATCATGGACCGCGCGGAGGCCGCCACCTCGGAGGCGTTCTGGGTCATCCTTGAGCCCGGCGAGGCGCCACCGATCCACGTGCATCCCGACGCCGAGCAGGTCTACTTCGTGACCGAGGGCGAGGCGGCGCTGCGGGTGGGCGCCGACGGCTCGGAGAGCCACGAGGTGCACGTCGGCGACTTTGTCCGCGTGCCCCCCGGCACCCCGCATTCGGTCAAGGCCGTCGGAGATCGACGGGTGGTGTACCTCAGCATCGATTGCTTCACCGGCGGCCGGCCGGCGGTCGAGTCGACCTGGGAGCGGCACGTCCGCGCCATGTGCGACACGAACGGATGGTCGTTCGCCGAGGTCTCACAGGGTCCGGCCGGCGCTCCCTGAACCAGGGCGCCACGGTTCCCTTCCACCGCCACACAGGACGTGAGCAAGGAGACACATATGGTCACGAATCTCAGGGACATCGCCGTCACCCATGAACCGGGGGTCGATTACCACCACCTCGCCGAGACGAAGAAGCTCGCCTCCTCGCACGTCAGCGTGTTGCCGGGACAGAAGGTGCCGCGCCATACCCACCTCGACGAGGAGCAGGTTTACTACTGCCTGCGCGGGCGGGCCGAGCTCGAACTGGGCGGCGAGATCCATGCCCTCGAGCCGGATACGTTCGTGCTGATCCCGATCGGCACGGAGCACGAGGTCCGCAACACCGGGAGCGAGCCGTTCGAGTACGTCTACTTCGTCGCGTTCGTGCCCCCTCACGACTGATTGGCCGCGACACGCGCGGCGGGTCGCAAGGAGGAGCGGATGGACCTGTTCGATCTGCACGACAGGGTCGTGGTGGTGATCGGCGGGACCGGTGTGCTCGGCGGCGCCCTGTGCCAGGGGTTCGGATCCGCGGGCGCCGCGGTCGGGGTGCTCGGGCGATCGCGGGAGCGTGCCGACGCGCGCGCCGCGGCGGTGCGCGCCGAGGGGGTGGCGTCCGCGGCAATCCTCGTCGACGGGACGGACCGCTCCTCGCTCGAGTCGGCATGCCGCCAGGTGGAAGCGCAGCTCGGGCCCGTCGACGTTCTCGTGAACGCCGCCGGTGTCAACAGCTCCACCCCGTTCCTCGAGATCCGGATCGATGAATGGCACCGCATCCTCGACACCAACCTCACCTCGGTCTTCCTGGCAAGTCAGGTGTTCGGCGAAGCCATGATCGGGAGGGAGCGGGGCGGCGCGATCATCAATATCTCGTCGGCGTCGTCGGGGCCGCCGCTGTCGAAGGTGCCGACATACTCGGTCTCGAAGGCCGGCGTGAACAGCCTGACCCAGTACCTCGCACGCGAGTTCGCCCCGCACCGCATCCGGGTCAACGCCATCGCGCCAGGGTTCTTCCCCGCCGAGCAGAATCGCCGACTGCTGTCCGAGGACCGCATCCATGCCATCCTCGGGCACACCCCGGCCGGCAGGCTCGGCGAACCTGCGGAACTCATCGGCACCGCGATCTGGCTGGCTTCGGAGCGCGCGTCAGGCTACGTAACCGGTGCGATCGTCCGGGTCGACGGCGGCTTCAGCGCCATGACCATCTGACGGACGAGCAACGCGGAGGCAAGTCTCGCATGCAGGTTGGCCTGATCGGGCTGGGACGCATGGGCGCCAACATGTCCCGCCGCTGGCTGCGCACCGGCCACACGGTATACGGCTATGCGCGCCACGCCGACGCCGTGGAGGCGCTCGTGCAGGATGGCGCGATCTCGGGCGGGGCCACCTCGCTGGCCGACCTCGTGGCGAAGCTCGACACGCCCCGCGAGCTCTGGCTCATGGTGCCCGCGG
>JAJYGO010000292.1 GCA_021785115.1 Chloroflexota bacterium
CCGATCGCCGGCGCCGTCTGGCTCTGGTACAGGGCCATGTACCGCGGGATGCCGCCCTCGGCGGGCGCCTGGAAGAAGACGTCGGCCTCGGCGAGCCCCGACTGCGGCCGGGCGGCGGGCGCGTCGTCGATCATGACGGCCACGACGGGTCGCGTGGCCTCGGCGGCGGTCTCGAGGACGCCGTTCGTCGGGGACTCGACGAGCGGGACCGGCGTCGGAGACGGCGAGGGGGTCGGAGTCGCCGCCGGGCCCGGCGGGGTCGTCAGCGCCAGCGTGGGCGAGGGTGGCGCGGCGCTCGATGCGAGACCGCTGGCGGGCGTGGGCGGCGTGCCGGAACAGCTGTTGAGCAGCAGCAGCGCCACGAGGATGACGGCGATCGCGGCGACGAGCTGCGCGCGCCCGTCGGGCGAGGTCAGTGCGTGGCGGACCCTGCGGCCGAGACGTCGGCGCATGCCGGCGACAAATCGAGGGCGGTCGGTGAGGTACCCCCGTGCCGGCGCGACCATTGCGGGGCATCGTAGCAGCCGTCGGCGCTGCGCGGATGGCACGATTCGGCGCTGGCACCGGGATGGGGCGCACCTGCTGGGGCTACCCTCAGAGGCGACGTCGGTCGAGCTTCACGAGCTCGACGGAAGCGAGGGAAACGCGATGCAAGAAGACGTGGAACGGACGGAACAGCCGTCCGTGGAGTCGATCGCGAGGGATGCAGAGGTTCCGGCGGGGGCGGCCGGCGCGGAGCCGGGGCGTGACCGGTTCCGCGGGATCGGACAGCTCACGGCAGACCATTTCGAGCTGTCGTTCGGCGCGGTCGGAATGGCGCGCGGACGGTCGATCTCGATCGGCCAGGCGGCGGTGGGGTTCGCCGCGGGCGACGAGGTGAGCGTGCGGCAGTCGTCTGCTCGCCTCGTGCTCGCACGCGAGGCCGCGCGGGTCGAGATGTCGGCCGTCGCGACCGTCGCGGCCAACCAAGTGGACGTCGGGCGCGGGACCGCGGTCGCCGTCCTCATCGCGCGGCACGTCGAGGGCGACGTCAGGCCCCTGCTCGACTGGCGCGGCGGACTCGCGCTGGGCGTCGCGTTCGGGGTCGTGGCCACACTGCTCCGCCCCATCCGTGGATCGCGGGGCCGCCGCAGGCGGCGCTGAGGCGTGCCCGGTCGGTGCTAGGCGTCCTCGGCGACGCAGCGGTCGCAGCGCCCGTAGAAATCGAGCACGTGCGACGTCACGGAGAAGGCCTCGATCTCGGGTGATCCCGAGATCAGGCACGGCGACACCGGGCGGAGCTCGCCGCAGCCGAGGCAGATCGCGTGCTCGTGGTGGCCGGTGCCGCAGTACGCGTACCCGACGGCACCCGAGCTCAGCGTGGCACGCTTGACCCGGCCGGCGAGGGTCAGCCGCTCGAGCGTCCGGTACACCGTCGCCAGGCTCGTCGCCTGTGCCCGCGTTCGCGCCTCGCGCAGGAGGTCCTCGGGCGTGCGGAGGCGGTTCGATGCGAGCATGACCTCGACGATCGCCCGCCGGGGGGCGGTGACGGACGGGCCGAGGATCGCGAGCGCCTCCGCGCGCTCAGCCCCGCGCGCCTCCGCGCGCTCGACCCCGCGCGCATCCGTCGCGGGCTCGGGCGCCGAGTCGCGCGCACCGCGGCCCGACTCCGACGCCTGAGCGGGCCCGGGCGCCTCGGGGATCGGGACTGTTCCGGTCGGAGACCTCTGCGCCCCGGGAGTGCGCCTGGCAGTGCTCTCGATCATCGCCCGCGCCCCTCGACGCGCATGGGCAGCCGGCGCACGGCGCGCACGAAGCTTCCCGCGGCGATGACGGCGACGATGAACGCGACGAGGATCAGGCCGGCGTTCACGCTGTCGAGGTTCGGGATGGCGAGGCCTGTCGGGATCCCGCGGTCGAGCGTGTCGGCCACGCCCGGGAACGCCAGCGAGACGAACCCCCACGCGGCGAACAGCATGCCGCCGTAGAGGAGCGTGTTGCCGGCGACGGCCCGTGAGACGTAGTTCATCGCCTGCTCGCCGAAGCCGCGGGTCCGCATCCACGCGCCGATCGCCGCGCCCGCCGCCGCCTGGACGAGCATCGTGCCGATGCCGAACAGCAGACCCGGCAGGAACGCAACCGCCGCGTTGGGCATGGCCGGTGCCAGCACCGTGTAGATGATGATCGCGAACGCGCCCGTTCCCCAGCCGGCGACGAAGCCGTGGACCAGCGTCATCCGGAGCGGGATGGGCCGGCCGGCGCCGGGCTCGAGGATTCCCGCGGTACCGTCCTGCGGCCCCAGCCGGAAGGCCCGATGGAGGAGTTCCTCGAACCACTCGGTGAGATGCAGCTCCCGTCCGAGGCGCAGGATGTACGCGCCCGACACCGCCATGACGATCCCGACGAGCAGGTCGATCACCGCGTTCAGCTCGCCGCTCGCGAGGATCGGCGCGAGCGCCAGGTAGGCCAGCTCCGACGCGATCGCGCGCTGCAGCGTGAACGCCGCGGAGAAGAGGAGCCCGGCCTCCAGGCCGCGCCGCCCGGATGCCGCACCGATCGCGTAGCTCACGGTGATCGGCCACGTGTGCTCGTCCGGCGTGATCCCGTGGAGGATGCCGAGCAGCAGCGCCGTGACGAGCACGGGGACGATGCCCTCGGGGTGGGGGGTCAGCATCGGCAGCGGGGCTCCGGCTCGTGTTTGAGAATGAGTCGCATTTGCAGGGAGGATGATGGCACGCGGGCGCGGCCCCCGTCAAGAGGCGTCCCTTCAGGAGTCCCTTCACGGGTGCCCGGAGCGTGGGGCGGGCCGCCGTCCGTGCCGCCGCTCGACGCCATTCCTCTCGCACCAACGGCCACCCGGCCCGCACCTCGCTGCCTTCCGGCAGAGCGAGACCGTCAACGCCATCCGCTACACTCGCGCTCGTGATCCACCCATCTGCCGACGTCTCGCCGGAGGCTCGCATCGGCGAGCGCACCAGCATCTGGAACCGCGCGCAGGTCCGCGAGGGCGTCGTGATCGGCGACGACTGCATCCTCGGCAAGGACGTCTACGTCGACTTCGGCGTCCAGATCGGCGACCGCTGCAAGATCCAGAACGGCGCGCTCGTGTATCACGGCGTGACCGTCGGGACGGGCGTCTTCATCGGTCCCGGCGCGATCCTGACGAACGACCGCTTTCCCCGGAGCATCACGGCCGACGGTGCCCTGGCCGGCGCGGACGACTGGACCGTGAGCACGATCACGCTCGGCTACGGCTGCTCGATCGGCGCGGGGGCGATCGTCGTGGCCGGCAACGACGTCGGACGGTTCGCCACGGTGGGCGCCGGCGCCGTGGTCACGCGCCGCGTCCCAGACCACGCGCTGGTGGCCGGCAATCCGGCACGCCGCCTCGGCTGGGTGTGTGCCTGCGGCCAGCGACTGGCCGGCGCGGCAGGGGAGCAGTTTGCGGCCGACGGAGAGGGCGAGGCCCACTGCCCGGCGTGCGGCCGCCACTACATGATTGGTGTGGAGGGATGCAGGGAGACGGTCGCCCGGTGACGGCGACGGTCCCGCGACCCGCGCCCTAGACGGAGGCCAGCTCGTGATCCCCATCTCGAAACCCGACATCGGTGCGGCCGAGGAGGCCGCCGTCCTCGACGTCCTGCGCTCGGGCATGCTCGCGATGGGCCGCCGGACGGCCGACTTCGAGGCCGCCTGGGCCGCCTACTGCGGCGTCGGCCACGCGGTCATGATGTCGAACGGCACCGTGACCACCGAGGCGATCCTGCGCATGCTCGGGATCGGCCGGGGCGACGAGGTCATCACCGTCAGCTTCAGCTTCAACGCGACGGTGAGCACGATCCTCCAGGCCGGTGCCACGCCGGTGTTCGTCGACGTGCGGGAATCCGACTTCACGATGGACCCCGACCTGGTCGAGGCGGCGATCACGCCCCGGACGCGCGCGATCATGCCGGTGCACCTGTACGGCCTGATGGCGGACATGGACCCACTGCTCGCGATCGCGCGCCGCCACGGGCTCCACGTCATCGAGGACGCGGCGCAGGCGCACGGCGCGACGTACCACGGCCGCCGGGCGGGCTCGTTCGGGCCCGCGATGTTCAGCCTGTACGCGACGAAGAACCTCATGACCGGCGAGGGCGGGATCGCGACGACCGACGACGACGAGCTGGCCGACCGGCTGCGGCTGTACCGCAACCACGGCATGCGGCGCCGCTATCACCACGACGAGCTCGGCACGAACTTCAAGCCGACCGACCTCGCGGCGGCGATCGGGCTGGCCCAGCTGCCGCGCCTCGAGGAGCGGACGGAGCAGCGCCGGCGCAACGCCGAGCGGCTGACCGCCGGGCTGGCCGGCTACCTCACGCCGGTCGTGCCGCAGGGCCGCGGCCATGTCTGGCACCAGTACACGATGCGGTTCCCCGGCGAGCGGGATCGCGTGGTCGAGGGGCTGACCGAGCGCGGGATCGGCTCGCTGATCTACTACCCCGTCCCCATCCACCGCCAGTCCTACCTCCAGTCGTACGTTCCCGGCGCCGCCGACCTGCCGCTGCCGGTCACGGACCGGCTCGCGGCCGAGGTGCTGTCGATCCCGGTTCACCCCATGCTGTCGGACGCCGACATCGATGCGATCGTCCGCGCCGTGCGCGAGGTCGCCACGCCGGCCGACGGCGGGGCCGCTGCCGCGGTGGCGACCGGCCCCGGCAGCGCGGGCGGCCGGACAGCGGAGCGGTCCGGGACGGGCGCGCCGTGAGTCCGCGGCTCCGGGTCGGGCTCGCCGGGCTCGGCTCGATGGGGCGCAACCACCTGCGCAACCTCGCGTCGCGCGACGACGTCGACCTCGTGGCGGTCGCGGACCCCAGCGAGGCCGCGGTGACCGCAGCGACCGAGCAGGTCCCCGCGCACGCCTACGCCGACCCGCTCGAGATGCTCGAGGAGGAGCGGCTCGACGCGCTCGTCGTCGCCGCGCCGACGACGCTGCACCACTCGATCGCGCTGGCCGCGATCGAGCGGTCCGTGCCGGTCCTCGTCGAGAAGCCCCTTGCCACGACCGTCGCCGAGGGGCGCGAGCTCGTCGAGGCGGCCGAGCGGCGGGGCGTCCTGCTGCAGGCCGGGCACATCGAGCGCTTCAACCCCGCCGTCCTCGCGCTCGGCGAGCGGCTCCGGGGCGGGGCGCTCAGCCGGATCTACAGCATCAAGACCCTGCGCGGCGGGCCGTTCCCGGCGCGCATCCGCGACGTCGGCGTCGCGGTGGATCTCGCCACCCACGACGTCGACATCATGTGCCACCTCGCCGGCGCCCGGCCGGACCGCGTCTATGCCGAGACCACGCAGCACGTCCACACCTCGCACGAGGACCTCGCGTTCGGGCTGCTCCACTTCCCGGGCGGCACGGTCGGCCTGCTCGACGTCAACTGGCTGACGCCCGAGAAGCAGCGGAGCATCACGGTCCTCGGCGAGGAGGGCATGTTCCGGGTCGACTACCTCTCGCAGACCCTCACGTTCACGCGCGGCGCCGCCGAGCTCAGCCCCACGTACCTCGACGGGTACGCCCCGACGTTCGCCGGCGAGACCGTGCAGCTGCCCGTGACGCCTGCCGAGCCCCTGCGCCGGGAGCTCGACGCCTTCTTCGACGCCGTCCGGTCCGGCGGCCCGGCGGTCATTTCCGGGTCCGACGGTCTCTGGGCCGTCGCGCTCGCCAACCTGCTGCTCGAAGCCGCGGCGGCCCACCGTCCCGTCGCCGTCCATCCACCGGAGGTCGCCCGCGCATGACCCAGTTCGTCAGCCCCTGGCGGGGCGAACCGGAGACGGTCGGAACCGTCGCGGTCGTCGGGATGGGCAAGATCGGCCTGCCGCTCGCCGCGCAGTACGCCGCCCGCGGCTGGCACGTGGTCGGCGTCGACGTCCAGCCATGGGTGGTGGAGACGCTGAACCAGGGCCGGGTGCACATCTTCGACGAGCCGGGCCTGGACGAGCGCATCGCCGAGGCGCACGCGGCGGGACGGTTCCGGGCGACCACGTCGCACGCGGACGCGGCCCGCGAGGCCGACGTCATCGTGATGATCGTGCCCGTCATGCTGTCCGACACGAAGGAGCCGGACTACCGGTACATGGACCCGGCCACGCAGGCCGTCGCGCAGGGGCTGCATCCCGGCGTGCTCGTCGTGTACGAGACGACGCTCCCCGTCGGCGACACGCGCGAGCGCTACCGCCCGATGCTGGAGGCGGCGAGCGGACTCCTGTGCGGCGACCCGGAGCGCGGCTTCCTGCTCGCGTTCAGCCCAGAGCGCGTGTACACCGGGCGTACGTTCCACGATCTCGAGACGTACCCCAAGCTCGTCGGCGGCGTGGACGCCGCCAGCGGCGCGCGTGCGGCGGCGTTCTACCGCAGCGTCCTGCCGTCCGAGGTCTGGCAGCTCTCCACCGCGGAGGCGGCCGAGTTTGCGAAGCTCGCCGAGACGACCTACCGGGACGTGAACATCGCGCTCGCGAACCAGTTCGCGGCGTACGCGGAGCGGATGGGCGTCGACATCCAGGAGGTCATCCGCGGCTCGAACAGCCAGCCGTTCAGCCACATCCACCAGCCGGGCATCGGGGTGGGCGGGCACTGCATCCCGGTCTACCCCCACTTCCTCGTGAGCCGCGCGCCGGAGCTGACGCTGCCGGCCCTGTCGCGCCAGGTCAACGACGGGCAGGTCGGCGTCGCCGTGCAGGCCGTCGAGCGCGAGCTCGGCTCGCTCGAGGGGACGCCGGTGCTGGTGCTCGGCCTGACGTACCGGGAGGATGTCAAGGAGCTGGCGTACACGCGGGCGATCCCGCTGATCGAGCGTCTCGCGTTCCACGGCGCCGAGGTATGGGCCTACGATCCGCTGCTCGCCGACGACGAGGTGGCGCGGACGGGGGCGCGACCGTGGCACTGGGGCGAGCCGGGTCCGTTCCGGGCGATCGTCGTCCAGACGGCCGCGAGGCAGTTCCGGACGCTGGACCCGGCGTGGTTCCCGGAGCTCGGCGTCGTGTACGACGGCCGCAACTCTCTGCGCGAGGCCTCGCTGCCCGAAGGCGTCACGTACGTCGGGGTCGGGGTCCCGGACGTGCGCGGCGGGTCACGCGCCCGGCGCGCGCCGGTCGCCGGAGGGTCCGGACGGCGCTGACCCGGACGCGGCGGGGCCGCGCGGGACGGCGCTGAGGCCGTGATGAAGCTCGCGTGCGTCGTCGGCACCCGGCCGCAGCTGATCAAGGCCGCGGCAGCATGGCATGCCCTGCGGCGCGACCACGCCCCGCGGCTGATCGACACCGGCCAGCACTACGACGAGGAGATCGCGGGCCGGTTCTTCCGGGAGCTGCACCTGCCGCCCCCCGACCGCCAGCTCGGGGTCGGCAGCGGCAGCCATGCGCGACAGCTCGCGGCGATGATCGACAAGCTCGAACCCGTCCTGCTCGACGAGCAGCCCGACGCGGTCGTCGTCTTCGGCGACACGAACTCGACGCTGGCCGGCGCGCTCGTCGCGGCGGAGCTCGACCTGCCGCTCGCCCACGTCGAGGCGGGCCTTCGCTCGTTCGACCGCCGGATGCCGGAGGAGATCAACCGCGTCGTCGCCGACCACCTGGCGCAGCTGCTGCTCGCCCCGAACGAGCAGGCGGCCGCGAACCTTCGAGCCGAGGGAGTCGGCGCTGGGAACGCAGCGTCCGGGCCGGCGGCCGAGGGCTGGAGGCGGGCGCGCGTCGGGGTCGTCGGCGATCTCATGCAGGACCTGTGCGCGGCCACGCTCCCGCACGTGCGCGACCATTCAGCGATCGGGGAGGGCGCCCCGGAGGACGTCCGCGACCTCGGGCTCGCATCGGGCGAATACCTGTTCGCGACCGTTCACCGGGCCGAGAACCGGGCCCCGGACGCGATCCACGAATGGCTCGCCCTGCTCGGGGCGCTGGATCGGTCCGTCGTCCTGGCGCTCCACCCCGGGACGCGGCGCGCGATGGACGAGTGCGACTGCGTCATCCCGCCGAACGTCCACGCGGTGCCGCCACAGGGATACGCGACGACGCTCGCCCTGCAGCTGCACGCCGCGGCCGTCGTGACCGACTCGGGTGGCGTCCAGCGCGAGTCGGCCTGGCTCGGGACGCCGGCGCTCGTGCTGCGCGGCTCGACCGAGTGGACGGCCACGCTCGAGGAGCACGGCGGGCGCAGCGCGCTCGTCGGACGGGACGCCACGCTCGCCGTCGCTGCGCTCGAGCGGCTCGCGCCTCGGGCCGCCACGCCCGGCAGCGCCATCCGTCGGGCGGCAGAGGCCGTCGTCTCGCCGGCAGGCGCCGACGACCGCGTGTCGGCCTCGATCGCGGCCTGGCTCGGCGCCTGAGCCGCAGGCCCTACACTCCGCCGAGATGTCGACGCTTCCCGATCCGCGCGTCGTCGCGGCGGTCCGCGCCCTCGAGGCCGAACGGCTCGAGTCCGAGGCTCGGCCTGCGCTGCGCGTCGCGATCGTCGCCGCGAACACCTTCGAGCACGACTCGCGCCTGCTCCGCACCGCGCGCGCGCTTGCCGGAGACGGACACGACGTGACCGTCCTCGCGTTCGAGGCGCCCGGGCTGCCCGCGCGCGAATCGCTCGGCGACCGGATCGAATTGCGCCGTCTCTCGGTCGATCGTCGCGTCGTCAGCGTGTTCCGGCCGCTTCCCGAGCCGGTCCGGGCGCGGCTCGCGGGACTGCTCGGGTTCGAGCCCGCGGCGATGTCGCTGCCGCCGTCCTCGCCGCGCGGCTTCGAGCGCGTGCGCGCGCCGATCCGGCGGCTCGTCGAGATCGGCGCGCACCAGTGGCGCGTCGGCCCGTGGTCCGACGCGGTCGTCTCGGCCGTGCCCGACGCCGACGTCTTCCACTGCAAGGCCCTCGTCGCGCTGCCCGTCATCGCCGCCGCTGCGGAGCGCACCGGTTCGCGCTTCGTCTACGACCTGGCGGATCTGCACACCGAGGCCGCCCGCCTGGCCCGCATGCCGCGCCTCGTCCGCTCGCTCGTCCGCCGTCGCGAGGCGCGCTGGGTTCGGCGTGCCGCCTTGCTGACGGCCGTGAGCGACGGGGTCGCCTCCGAGGCCGCGCGACGCTTCCACGTCGGCCGCCCGGTCGTGGTCCTGAACTGCCCGCCCGCCTGGCGGCCGGAAGATCCGGAGCCGCCCCGGTCGGACCGCCTCCGGCGGGCAACGGCGATCGGACCGGAGCGCC
>JAJYGO010000207.1 GCA_021785115.1 Chloroflexota bacterium
GGGAGGTCGGCCGCCTGCCGCTCCAGGTCGGCCCGCTGGCTGCCGTCGCCGAGGAGCACGAACCGGATCCGGTCGGCATTCGTCGCGGCGAGGCGAGCCGCGTCGACGACCTGCGCCAGGCCTTGCTTCAGGCCCATGTTGCCGGCGTGGAGCACCACGGTGTGGCCATCGTTCCAGCCGAGCTCGCGGCGCACGGCCTCACGGTCGCGCGAAGGGGACGCGATGTGCGTCCAGTTGGGGACGTGTGCCAGGCGGTCGCGCGGCACGCCGAGGCTCTCCAGGTACGGGAAGAACGCCTCCGTCACGGCGGCGACGGCGCGGGCTCGCTCCACGGCCCACTGCTCGGCTCGTCGCGTCGCGCGGGCCACGGAGCCGCCGCCCTCGATGCCGCTCTGGACAGCCGCGGGCCCCATCAGGTCCTGGAAGAGCAGCCCGTATGGCGCGTGGAAGCGGGCCGCGAACAGGCGGGCGAGGATGCCGTCGCCCAGGCTTGGCACGATGCCCACGATCGCGTCGGGCCGGTCGATCCCGCCGATCGGGAAGGCGGACGCGAGGAAGCTTGCCTCGTACAGCGCGCGTCGGGTCGCGGTCTGCGTCGCGGGCACGAACAGGGCCCGGCGCCGGACGGTGACGCCGTTCCGCTGCTCCGTGACCGCGAGCCGGCCGCGGTACGCGGGGTCGACGCGCCAGGCCGGGTAATGGGGCATTCCGGTGACCACGGTCACGTCCCACCCCGCCGCGGCGAAGTGCTCGGCCAGCCCGGTGGTGTAGGGCCCGTTCCCGGAATGCTCGGGCGCGTAGTTGATCCCGAAGACCAGAAGTCTTCTCCGGTGCGGTGTCGGGATCGCCTGCGACATGGCGCTGACTTATCGCCCGCTTACGTGGGGATCCACCGGGGGTTCATTTCGCGGCACGGGCGGCTCCATCGGCGGCCCGGGCGGCGCCGTCGGGCGCTGGGGCAGGCGTCCCCTTCGCCGCCTGCCCCTCGCCGTGCCCGTAGTAGTCGCCGTAGTAGCGGTAGTAGTAGTACTCGGACTGAAGGCGCTCCGAGAGTCGATTGAGCACCACGCCGATCGCACGCGCATCCACCTTCGCGAGCGCCTCGCGTCCCTGCTGCACGGCACCGCGGCGCGTCCGCCCGGCGTCCACCACGAAGAGCGTCCCGTCCGCGATCGAGGCGAGGATGGCGGCGTCCGTGACGGCCTGCAGAGGCGGGGAGTCGACCACCACCAGCTCGAACTCGGACGCCAGCCGTTGGAGCACCGTGCGCATCCGCTGGGAGCCGAGCAGCTCGGCGGGGTTGGGCGGCAGTGGTCCCGTGGACATCACCCGCAGGTGCTCCTGCTCGGTCGGGCTGGTCAGCGACTCCGTCGCCGCGTCGTCGGCGCGCAGGAGCGACGTGAGCCCGTGCGCGTTCGGCAGGTCGAACATGCGGTGCACGCCGGGCTTGCGCAGGTCGGCGTCGAGCAGCAGGGTGCGGCGACCCGACTGCGCGAACGCCACCGCCAGGTTCGCGGCGGTGGTGGTCTTGCCCTCGCCCGGGACGGAGCTGGTCACCAGGATCGTGCGGAGGGGCGTGTCCACGCTGGTGAACTCGATGTTGGTCCGCAGGGTGCGATAGGCCTCGGCGGCCGGCGAGCGAGGGTAGAGGAGCGTGGCGAGGCGGTACATCTCCTTGCGCTTCGCGTCGCCCTTCATCCGGACGATGGCGCCGAGGGTGGGCAGGCCGACGGCGTCCTCGACCTGGTCGGAGCTCTTGAGGGTGTCGTCCAGGTACTCGGCCAAGAACGCGATCCCGACGGCCAGCATGAGGCCGACGAGCGCGGCGAGCAGCGTGTTGAGGAGCGGGCGCGGCGACGCGGGCTGCGCGGGTGCGACGGCTGGCTCGACGACGCTCAGGAGGCTCGGGGCGTTGTTCGAGGAGAACGGCAGGAGCGCGGCGTAGGTCGAGCGGAGCGTGGTCAGCTGGGCCTGCAGCGACTGGAGCTGCTGATCCTGGTCGGCCGTCCTCGCGGGCAGATCGCTGAGCCGCTGCACCTCGGATTGAGCCTGCTGGATCTGCGTCTGGGTCGCCTGCAGGTCCGCGTCGATCGACTGCTCGACGGCGGCCTGCCGGCCCTGGATGGCGGGCGACGCCGCGATGAGGGCGTTGGCGAGGTCGTTGGCGATGGCGGCGGCGCGGGTGGGGTTGGGGTCCTGCGCTGTGATGGTGATGAGCGTGCTGTTGGTGGCCACGGTGACCTTGACGCGCGCCAGCAGCTGGTCCGGCGTGTCCGGCAGACTGAGCTCCTGGATCACCTGCTCGAGCAGGGGCCGGGTGGTGGCGACCTGGGTGTAGGTCTGGGAAAGCTGCTGGGAGACGAGCAGCTGGTTGTAGTCGGGGTTCACCGCGGTGAGGGCCTGGCCCACGAGGAGCGTGGTCTGGCCCTCGTACACCTTGGGGAGCTGGCTGCTGACCAGGAACGCGGTCCCGCCGGCGAGCAGCACGCTGGCCACGATCAGCCAGGCCCAGTGGCGCATGACTGCTATCTGGCGGCGAAGGTCCACGTTGCTCGGTCCCCTCGGGTTGGTGGCTGAGACGCTGGTGCTGTGGGGCCGGTGCTGTGAGGCTGGCCGCCCGGTCCCCCGGGACGGCGCTGGAGTGGCGTGCCGCCCGGTCCCCCGGGACGGCGCTGGAGACGCACTCGGCCCCCCGATGGCCGATCCGCAACAGGGTACACCCTAGTCAAGTGCCGCGAGACAGTGAGTTGGGGGGCCGGGGAGGGGCGGGAGGCGGCGCGGGGCGGGAAGGAGCGCCGCCCGCCGATCCTTGCCGACCGCACCAGGCGCCGCCGACCGCGTCCGTCGCCGCCACGAGCGCCGCCGGCCGCACCAGGAGCCGCCGGCCGCACCAGGCGCCGCCACGAGCGCCGCCGGCCGGCAGTCCGTGCGTATCGACCATGGCGGGAACGTTGTGCAGGATGTTGCGCCTCGGGGACGGGTGCGCGTGGTGCGTGTCGCGTCGCGGGGCACGGGCGCGTGCGTGAGTGGCTGGGTGCGTGGCGCCGTCGGCCTTCCGCCGGGACCCCGGCGAGCGGCGAGACGGCGCATCCGTGGATACGGGTCTCCGGGCGGTAGTTACGCAGGGAATGGGCCGTCGCGGCCGGATAGCGTGCTGCCGGTGCAAACGCCGCACGAAGCGAGGTTCTCGTGGGGGCGACCGGACCGGTTCGCGCGTCAGGTCCTCCCCGTGCAACACGGCAAGAACCGGGCCGGTTCGGACGGCGGGGCCGGGGCGGGGGTGTTCGGGCGGCGTGGGCGAGCGGGCCGCTCAGCCGATCAGGGCCGCGCAGCGACGCACACGTTCGGCAACGAGGTCGACGAGCTTCGCAGGCATCGGGCGGCCAAGCGCGACCACCCCGGGGGAGGCGGCTGCCGCAGCGAACGCGTCGGGGGCGGCGGCCACAACCACACGCACGCGTGCAATCAGTTGGTCGGTGTCGAGCCCCAGCTCCTGCGCCGCCTGGGGCCAGGTATTGCGGCGCGGATAGACGTCGTATTCGCCGCCCACCTTCATCGCGAGGCGCAGCTTCTTCTCGTGCGTCCCGTATGGCAGCGCGGACGCGATGTCGTAGAGGGGCGCAAGGCGGACGTCTGCACCGGACAGCAACAGCGAGTAGTTCTTGGCGTGCGCGTCGGTACCGGCGATCAGCCAGTTCCAGATCAGCGCGTCCGCGAAGCGTGACACTGCATCGCTGGCGGCGGCGGGGGGCATGGACCGCCGGAAGAGCGTCGCGATCTCCCTCGGCGTGGGACCGCCCTGGTTCTGGTACTTGGCGCCCGGCGGGAGGCCGAGCGCCTGGCACGTGTCCTCCTGGTGGATGCGCACGACGTCCTCGCCGACGACCCGGCGGTCGTAGCGCTGCACGACCACCGCGGTCTGGTCCTCGAAGGTCGCGATCCATGACCGGGCGGCGAGCAGGCCGGCGCGTCGGGCCGCCTCCAGGCAGAGGTGTTCGTTCAGGTCGTGGTCGTCGAAGCCAACGACGGCGGGTTTCAGGATGTGGGTCGTCGCCAGAGACCGGGACGGCACGCCCCAGCGGCCGTCGCGGTACAGCAGGGCCGTCTTGGCCTGGGCGCCCGAGAGGCTGAACTGTCCGGTGAAGTTCCGGCCGAGCCAGGCGCTCGAGTCGCGCCTCAGGTCCCGCAGCCTCCGGGCGACGTCCGTTTCGCCGAGCCAGGCGACCGTGCCCGGCCGCGCGAGCAGGTGATCGAGGCCATCCGCGCGACAGAATGCGACGGCGCCCGCGCAGTCGGCACCGATCGGCGTGCTGAGGAGCGCAAACGGGGATGAGGCGCCCACCTGGTAGTGGCGAGCCCAGCGGTCGAGGACGGTCTCGTTGTCGGGCAGCAGGCCCCACAGGTAGTTCGTGACCGGTTGCCGGCGCTGGTCGTCGGCATGCACGTGGATCGCGACTGGCATGGACAGTGACAGCGCGGTCGGATCCGCGCTCACTCTGTACCTCTCGTCGTATTCGAAACGGAGGCGAGCGTTCGGGAGCCGCGTCATGGTCCCGGCGACGGTCCGGCCGATAACGACGATCAGCTCGTCAGCCACGCCGGTGTTCCTCGAGCAGCGAATCGAGGTCGACCGCCGACGCGGCCGCGTCGGGCGCCTCCTCGGTTCGCCGGTCCTCGGTTCGGACCTCCAGGCGAAGATCGAGGGCCTCGAGCACCCGGATGACGTAGCCGAACTCCGCCGTCGGCTTGCCGGCCTCGAACTCGTAGACCCACTTCCGCGAGACGCCGGCCCGACATGCGAGTTGATCCTGGCTGAGATCAAGCTCGATCCTGCGGCCGCGAACGGCAGCGGCGGAATCGGCGATGGATCTCACGCGCATCTCGCACCCCTTACGGCGCTGAACGCTGGCTGCTAACGCTTGCTGCCGCCGAGCGCCAGCTGCTGCCGAGCGCTCGCTGCTACCGCTCGGTGGCAAGTATGTCCGATGCTACCGCTCGGTGTCAAGCGCGCGCCTGCTACCGCTCGGGGGCAAGTATGTCCGATGCTACCGCTCGGTGTCAAGCGCGCGCCTGCTACCGCTCGGGGGCAAGGCCACGGCGGCTACCGCTCGGGGGCAAGGCCACGGCGATGCCACGTTCCCGTGCCGCGCGGGCATCCAAGCCGCACCAGGCGCCGCCGGCCGGGCCGTCTGGCGCAGTCTCGGCCGGCCGGTCGCGCCCGGCAGTTCCTGCGCATCGATCATGGGGGGAACGCTGTGCGCGAACTTGCACCGCGCCAGCGGGTGCGCGTGGTGCGCGTCGCGCCCGTTGCCACGCATTCACGCCCGTGGTCCCAGGCACGCGTGCGTGGGTGACCCACGCACGGGCCGCATCGGACTGTCCGCCGGGGCCTCGGGCGGGCCGCGAGGCGGCGCCATCCGTGGATACCGGTCCCCGGGCGGTAGTTACGCAGGGAACCGGCCCTCCGCGCCGGATAGCGTGCTCCCCGTGCAAACGGCGCACGAAGCGAGGTTCTCGTGGGGGCGACCGGACCGGTTCGCGCGTCAGGTCCTCCCCGTGCAACACGGCAAGAACCGGGCCGGTTCGGACGGCGGGGCCGGGGCGGGGGTGTTCGGACGGCGCGTCCGGGCGGCGCCGCGGAGCGCGACGCACTGCGCTGAGTGTCACCCCGGAAATGGGTCATCGACCAGAGGCGTAACTACGCATTGCGTCGGCCCGACACAATGCGTATATTAGGCCCATGAGCAGTGTCCCGTTCCGTCATCAGGCTGCCCTCGACGCCGTTCGCGCGGTAGTGGCCGGCGCAAACGCGGATGACGCGGAGAGCGAGATGGTCGACTTCAAGGAGGAGGCCGGAACGAACGGTCGCGGCACGCGCCAGGCTATTGGCCCCAAGCACGAGCCCGCGGCACAGGCCCTCGCGAACGAGGTGGCGTGCTTCGCCAACACGACGCGCGGAGGCGTCCTCGTCGTCGGGGTCGCGGACGGCGCATCCGGCCCCGGCGCGCTCGTCGGCTCGTATCTCGACCTCGACTGGCTGAAGGAGAGGATCTGGGCTCTCACCACGCCGCACTACAGCGGGTTCTTCATCGAGGAGATCCCGGCCTTCGGGTCACGGATCTACTTCATCAACGTGGAGCCGGCACTCGAGGAGATCCGCGCGGCTGACAAGCTGCGGACACGGCACGGCAAGCGGTGCGTGGAACTCACGGGCGACGCAGCACGCCGCTTCCTGGAGGCGCGGCGTGGGTTCGACTGGAGTGCGGAGCCGAGCGGGATGCGGCTGTCCGAGGTCGATCCAGGGGCGATCGAGACTGCGATGCGCTTCTATCGGCAGCGGCAGGACACGACGCCACCGAGCGAGCGCGAGCTTGCGAGTCGGATGGGTGTGCTCCTCGACGACGGAGACGACCCTGAGATCAACCGGGCCGGGGCGCTGCTGCTGGCCCCGTTTGAGCCGCGAATCGTCCAGGCTCAGCTCCTCATCACCGACGTTGAGGGCCGGCCAGCGCACCACGATCTTGTGGGGCGGGCGCCCCTGGTGCTCTTCCTCGAGGAGGCCTACCGGCTCCTCGACGATGTCGCGTTCCCGGTCGCCCCTGTCGTCGTGGGGCTCACTCGACGCGAACTGCGCCCGGTGCCTAGGCCAGCCTACCGCGAGGCGCTCGTCAACGCCGTCATGCACCGCGATTACCGGCTCGACCGCCAGCAAGTCCATGCCGTGGCGTCTGGATCACCAGCCGACACCTTCAAGGTGCGCTCCCCCGGTGGGCTGCTACCGGTCGTCTCGGTGGATCGCCTGCTGGCCACGCCGTCACGCCCTCGAAACGAGGCCCTGGCGCACGCGCTTTGGGCCATCGCGGTGGCGGAGCGGCAGGGCGTCGGCATCAAGACGATGTATCGGACCATGCTCCGGGAAGGTCACGACGCGCCAGAGATCGTGGAGGACAACGGCGAGCTGATCGTCCGACTCGCCGGTGGCACGCCGGATGTGGGCCTCCGGGCGTTCTTCGACGACCTTGAGGCGCAGAACCGGGCGTTCGAGGACGACCCGGCAGTCGTGATCGCCATCCGCGATCTGCTGCATGACACGCCGCTCCGCCCCGAGCGGTTGGCGGTAGTCGCGCAGCGGACGGTGGGTGAGGCCTTCAGGACTCTCACCGCACTCGAGGCGGCGGGAGCGGTCGAGCGTCTCCTCAACGGCAGCAGGGCCTTCCGCCTCACCTCAGACGCGAAGGCGCGCCTCGGCGAGCGCCTGACGTACCGCCGCTCGACGATGGAAGAGCACTCGTCGCTCGTCCGTGCCTATCTCGACCAGCACCCGGACATCAGCCGGGAGCAGGCCGTCCAGCTCCTGGGCCTGGAGCCAAAGACGGCGACCCGTGTCCTTGGCAAGCTGCTCGATAGCGGTGCTCTGGAGTACTCCGGGCCGCCCCGGGGCAGAGGCGTCCGCTACCGCCTGCATCGCGCCTGAGCATGAGCCGACCCACCACGGGTCAGGCTGCTGGATCGAAGTTGCTGAGCCGACTGCGCGGCCGGCGGGCCGTGCGCGGCAGTGGCGCTGCGCGGCGGGTCGTCCGCGGCAGTGGGGGCGCGCGGCAGTCGCCGCCGGCCCGCAACTCCTGCGTATCCACCACGGCGGGAACGTTGTGCAGGATGTTGCGCCTCGGGGCGGGTGCGCGTGATGCGCGTCACGCCGGCGGCCCGTGGCCCGTGCGTGAGTGGCGGGGTGCGTGGCGCCGCGGACCGTCCGGCGGGGCCTCGGGCGGGCCGCGAGACGGCGCATGCCAGCGGCGAGGCGGCGCCATCCGTGGACACCGGTCCCCGGGCGGTCGTTACGCAGGGAACGGGCCCGCGGCGGCGGATAGCGTGCTGCCGGTGCAAACGGCGCAGAAGGTGGGCCAGGAGCCGCGGGTCGCGCAGGCGCGGGTCGCGCAGCCGCGGGTCGCGTGGCCGCGGGTCGCGTGGCCGCGGGTCGCGCAGGCGGTCGCGCAGGCGGTCGCGTGGCGCGTGTCACGCTCGCCGGCCCCCGGCCCCCGCCGCCCGCCGATCGCTGCCGGCCGGCCAGAGGCGGCGGCCGGTCAGGGGCCGGCGGGAACCGCGTCCGTCGCCACCGGCCGGCAGTTCGGGGCCAGCACAGGCCTGGCAGGCGCCGCGGAAACGGCCACCAGCGCCGTCGGCACGCAATTCCTCCGTAGTGCTTTTCGCGTTGACGCGGCAGACCACAAGATGTAGATGCGCTGGCTCGCTGCGACGTTCATGACCCAAGGAGCCATGCAAGGAGCGCCGACGGAACAGCGAGCATGTCCTCGTCGCGCGCGAGCGCGCGGCGGGTGGCGACGACACCACCGCCGCCCCGAGCTGCAATCGCTCGACTCGCAGCGCGCCAGCCCGTATCCACGTACTTGGACTCGAAGCCAAGACCCAACCGTGCGCCGACGAAGTCGATCTCGGTCCCTGAGTTCGGGTTCACCCAGTACCGCACCTCGGCCATCTCCATGAACGCTCCCGGCAGCTCGCGCTCGATCGCGCGATGCAGGGCAAGCGCCGTCTGCTGCTCGCTGACGTCGGAGGCAGCAGGCTCGGCCGCGCTCGAGTCCACGAGCCGGGGGAGACGTGCCAGCAACGGGTCCGTGAAGTAGAACTTCCGCTGGGCCCTCAGGTTCGGCCGGCCGTCGTTGTCCTTGTAGCAGCGGAAGCCGAGGAAGGCAGTGACGAGTTCGGTGATGCGGGCGTCGGCCTGTTCATTGTCGGCGAAACCCACGTCCCGAGCCAGATCGGAGAGATTGATCGGGGCGGCGAGCGAGCGCGCCAGCCGTTCGATGAAGGCAAGGGCCTCCGGTGGCGTGGTCCGCATGGACCGGAACGCCTCGCCCCGGACGACATTCCAGAGGTCGCGGACGAAGGCCGGGGCGACGTCGCCGGTGTCCATGAACGACGAGACGGCCGTCGGGTACCCGCCGACATGCAGGTAGTTCTCCCAGGCGTCGACCAGCTGGGGGATGAACACCTGGAGCTCCTCGAGGATGGCCGGCGCGTCGCTGAACACGTCTCGCGGCCGCATCGTCGAGATCGCGGGGACGTGGGCGTCTGCGCCCGTCACGGCGCAGAAGGAGCGGAATGACATCGGCAGCAGGAGGCGCTCGCCCGCGCCCGCTGGCTCGCCGTGGCGG
>JAJYGO010000378.1 GCA_021785115.1 Chloroflexota bacterium
ATCACCGCGGGTGACTCGCTGCTCCTCGACTCGGTGGCGGTGGCGCTCCTCGGGATGTCCGTGATGGGCCTCAACCTTCCCAACGCGTGGGGAACCTCGCTGGGGGCCGTGATGCTCGGCGTGGTCCTGACGGGCACGACGATCGCGGGCTTCCCGTACTACGCGCAGGACACGATAGAGGGCGCGATCCTCATCATCGCGCTCGTCTTCAGCTACACCCTCTCCCGCAAGAAGGCGAGATATGTGTCGGCGGTCTAGCTGGCGCCCCCGGCCGCACCGACATTCACCACTCGCTGCCTGAGGCACACACCCCGATGTCCGACACGTACGAGCTTCTCTCCGCCTCCACCGTCGTCGACTACGTCGCCCGCACCCCGCAGCTCCGGGCCGTGCTGGAGCCGTCGGCGGTCAGCGACGTGCGCGAGGTCGGCGACGGAAATCTGAACCTCGTGTTCGTGCTCTCGTCCGGCGGTGGCCCCGGCCTCGTGCTGAAGCAGGCGCTGCCCTACGTGCGGCTCGTGGGCCCGGACTGGCCGATGACGCCCGATCGTGCCCGCCACGAGGCGGTCGCGCTGGAGGTACACGGTCGCCTGGCGCCGGGCCTCGTCCCGCGGCTCTACCACTTCGATCCCGAGCGCTTCGTGGTCGGCATGGAGGATCTCTCCGACCACCGCGTGTGGCGGCAGTCGCTGAACGCGGGGAACCGGGACGAGGGGGCCGCGGCGGACATGGGGGAGTACGTCGCGAGGGTGGCGTTCGGAACCTCGATCTTCGGCATGGCGGCGCGGGAGCAGAAGCTGCTCCTCGCCGAATCCGTGAACCCGCAGCTCTGCGAGATCACCGAGGACCTGGTGTTCACGGAGCCGTACGTGCCGGCGGGACGCAACAGCACGCTGCCCGCGAACGAGCCAGACGCGCGGGATCTCGCGGCGGACGATCGCATGGTCCGCGAGATGGGCTGGCTGAAATGGAAGTTCATGACGCAGGCTGAGGCGCTCGTCCACGGCGACCTGCACACGGGATCGGTGATGGTGCGCGGGGCGGCCGACGGCGGGCCCAGGTCGACCAAGGCGTTCGACAGCGAGTTCGCCTTCTACGGTCCCATCGGCTTCGACCTCGGCGCCCTGTTCGGCAACTACGTGATTGCAGCGGCGCGTGCCTTTGCGCTGGGCGACGACTCGAGGGCGAACTGGGCGCTCGGGCTCTGGGATGAGACCTGGACAGCTTTCGATAGATGCTTCCGCGACCTGTGGCCCTCCCGGGTTGACCCCAGGGTGTTCCGCGACGGCACACTCGAGGACTACCTGGCGCGGACGAAGGTCGACAGCGCGGGCTTCGCCGCCGCGAAGATGGCGCGCCGGATCGTCGGCCTGGCCAAGACCGCGGACATCGAGACGCTGCCCGAGCACCTGCGCGAGGGAGCGGCGCGCGGCGTGCTGCGGGCCGCGCGGCACCTCGCTGTGGCGCGGCACCAGACGCCGGAGCCGGCCGCGCTGGCCGCTCAGGCGGCCGAGATCCTGCTGGCGGCGCGCACCGCCTAGGCTCGGGGAACCCGGATCGATCGGCAACAGGCACGAGAGAGGGACAGGGAGATGACTCGCGGACCGCGTGAAGTGGCGGAATCGTACTGGCGCGCCGAGTGCGCGCGGGACGTCGATGCCGTACTGGACCACTACCTGCCGGACGCCGAGTTTCAGTCGCCGAACGCGCGGTACCGCGGCCGGGACGAGATCCGGACGTACTACGCGGACAGTGCCGCGCGCTACCCGGGCCTCGAGGTCACGATCCTCCGGGACGTGACGATCGGGAACCTGGGCGCGATCGAGTGGAGGGCGACGCTGACCGACCATGCGGGGCGGACCTGGGCCGTGGACGGGGTGAACGTCGTCGAGGTGCGCGATGGGCGGTTCGCCTGGGCGCACTCGTACTTCGACACCGCGCTCATCGGCTCGTCGCGCGCCACGGGCCGGACCGCGCATGTGGGTGGCGGGACGAGCGGAACAACTCCGCAGTGAGGTGACAACGAGATGCCTGATGCCGACGCGATCCGTGAATCGAAGCAGTACCACCAGGAGGTCCCGCAGCGGAACTCCGCGTTCTTCCTGAAGGGCGCGGGCGCGTACGACTGGGGCATGCAGAACCGCCTGGCGCGCCTGTTCAATCCCGTCAGCGGCCGGACCGTGATGCTCGCCGTGGACCACGGTTACTTCCAGGGACCCACGACCGGCCTCGAGCGGGTCGACGTGAACATCGTCCCGCTGCTCGCGCACGTTGACGCGCTGTTCTGCACGCGCGGGATCCTCCGCACCGTCGTGCCGGCTGCGCTGCAGGCGCCGGTCGTTCTCCGCGCGTCCGGTGGGCCCTCGATCCTCAAGGAACTGTCCGACGAAGAGATCGCGATGAACATCGAGGACGCGCTGCGCCTGAACGCAAGCGGCGTCGGCGTGCAGGTGTTCATCGGTGGCCCGATGGAGACGAAGACCGTGACGAACATGACGCGGCTCGTCGATATGGGGAACCGGTACGGGGTCCCCGTCCTGGGCGTGACGGCCGTCGGCAAGGACATGGTCCGCGACGCCAAGTACTTCCGCCTTGCCACGCGCATCTGCGCCGAGCTCGGCGCGCAGATGGTCAAGACCTACTACGTGCCTGAGGACTTCGACACGGTCACTGCGTCGTGCCCGGTGCCGATCGTGATGGCCGGTGGGAAGAAGCTGCCCGAGCTCGAGGCGCTGACGATGGCGTACAACGCCGTGCAGGAGGGCGCGGCCGGCGTCGACATGGGCCGCAACATCTTCCAGAGCGACGCGCCTGCGGCGATGCTGGAGGCAATCCGCGGGTGCGTGCACGAGGACATGCCACCGCGCCAGGCCCTCGAGCTCTACGAGACCCTCCGGCGCGAGCACACGCTCGAGCCGGCCGCTGTCTGAGCGCCGCGATGAGCGCACAGGACACCGTTGCTCGCCTCAGGCGGAATCGGCCGCACCTCTCGATCGGCCTGTTGACGGCCGACCTGCTGCGGCTCGGCGACGAGCTCGCGATGCTCGAGCGCGTCGGTGCGACGCTCGTGCACACAGACGTGATGGACGGCGTCTTCTGCCCTCAGCTGACGGTGGGCGTGCCGTTCGTGCGGGCCCAGCAGACGCCGCTGCTCAAGGACGTCCACCTCATGATCGACGAGCCCCTCGACAAGGTTGCGTCGTTCGTGGCGGCGGGCGCCGACATCATCACAATCCACCCTGAGTCGACGCGCCATCCGCACCGCGTGCTCCAGTCGCTCCGCGGTGCGACAAACGCGAATGACCCCGACCGTGGGCTGCTGCGGGGCGTCGCGATCGACCCCGGAACCCCGGTTGACGTGGTGGCGCCCCTGCTCGGAGAGTGCGAGTACGTCCTCGTCCTGGCGGTGAACCCGGGGTTCGGTGGACAGGCGTTCCTCCCGGCCACCGTCGAACGGGTTCGCGCGGTCCGTGAGCTCGTCGAGCGGAGCGGGGCGGACGTGCTGGTAGGGATCGACGGCGGCGTCACGCATGCGAATCTCCGATCAGTGCTCGATGCCAGGCCCGACGTCGTCGTCACCGGGAGCGCCGTGTTCGACGGCAGGAGGCCGGAGGAGAACGCCCGGGAGATGCTGGCGCTCGCCTGCGGGGGCCGGTAGGCATGCGGAGGCGCGGTCGCAGGCACCGTGCCCGAGCGTGGGCACGTGCATACTCCGCGTGGATAGCCCATCGGCATTGTGAGCGCGGCGCCTGGCGGATCGAGTGGAGGGAGCGCGGATGTCGGCCCCGTCCTTGCCTGAGGGCCTGACGCCGCTCGGCGAGCGCATGCCGCTGTCGCGGCGACTCGCCGACGAGCTGCGCCGGCGCATCCTGCTCGGCAGCTGGCCGCGAGGCTCGCGTCTGCCCAGCGAGATGGAGCTTGCCGCCGCATATCACGTGTCGCGAATCACGGTCCGGACGGCGCTGAAGGCCCTGGAGTCCCAGGGGCTCGTCGAGATCCGCCACGGGTCTGGCACGTATATCGCGGATTTCGGCGAGCGGATCCGGGCCGGCCTGCAAGAGCTCCGATCGATGACCGAGACGATTCGGGAGCTTGGCCGGGAGCCCGGCACGGAGTGGCGCTGCCTCGAGCGGCGGCCGGCCACTGCCGACGAGGCACGCCGGCTGGATGTGCGGCCGGGAACAGGCGTGCTCGCGATGGAGCGCGCCGTGCTCGCCGATGGAGAGGTGGTCGCGTACTCATACGACACCATTCGGCTCGATGGCCTCCCGGCCGACTTCATCGACCGTCTTGGCCAGGGGAGCACGTTCGCGGCGTTCGAGCTGCTCGGCGTCACGCCCGTCCGGGCCTTCGCGACGCTGCACGCCGTCCAGAGCGACGATGTCGGATGGGGCGCCCGACGGCCGCCGAACGGCCTGTACCTGCTGCTCGATCAGGTCCACTACACCGCCGGCTCGCAGCCCCTCATGTACAGCCGGACGTACTTCGTGGAAGGGCGGTTCGAGTTCGTCATCTTGCGGACAAGGTGAGTTCACACCTGGATGGCCGGCGGAGCCCCGCGTGGGTAGCGGGGCCGCGACCCGGCCGACGGGCGTATGACCGGATGGAGGAGAAGAAACGGATGGCGGTGCCGGCGACGTGGCAACTGGCTCGTGAACAGGTCGTGCTGTACGCGCAGCGCATGCTGCGCGAGCGGCTCACCTTCTTCACGGCGGGGAACATCAGCGTCCGTATCCCGGACGAGCCCGATCTCGTTGCGATGACGCCGGGGAGCCTCCCGTACGACACGATGCAACCGTCGGACGTCGTCATCGCGAAGGTAAGCGGCGTGGTGGTCGACGGGACGCGACCCCCCACGTCGGAGTTCCCGCTGCATACGCTCGCGTACGCGCTGCGCCCCGATGTCCGCGCCGTCGTCCACACACACAGTTCGTCGGCCATGGCGATGGCGGCCGCTGGCCTCCCGCTGCCGCCGATTCTTCACGGCTTCGTCGCCGCGTGCGGCGGCGGGATCGTGACGGCTCCCTACGCGCGCGGCGGGACCGACGAGATCCCGGCCTTCACAGTCGATCCCCTGCGGGACCGCAGCGCGTGCCTGCTGCGGAACCATGGTGTGCTCGCCATCGGCCCGACCCTGGAGCACGCGTACAACGCGGCCGCGCAGGTCGAGGCCGCGGCGGGTGCGTATCTTCGAGCGCGTGCACTCGGGCCCGTTCCGGAGCTGCCTCCCGAAGACGTCGAGCGTCTGCGCGAGGAGTTTTGGGCGCCCGCCTGGGCCGGCACGGCAGACGCTCCTACGCACGGCGGGTAACGGCTTCCGATAGTTTCGCTGTCGATGCTCGAGCTGGGCATCTTCGCCCGAACGTTTCGGCGGCCGACACTGGACGAGACGCTGGCCGCCGCGTCGGCGAGCGGGTTCTCGGCGCTCCACTTCAACTTCACGTGCGCCGGCCTGCCTGCTCTGCCCTCCCGCCTGGAGCGCGAACAGTGCGTCGCCATCCACGACGCGTTCAATGCTCGTGGGTTGCGCATGCTCGGCGTGTCGGCGACCTACAACACGGTCCACCCGGATCGCGTGAGGCGTGCCGCCTGGACGAGTTCCGCGGTGCGGGTGATCGAATTCGCGCCGACCCTGGGCGCCCCGCTCGTGTCGCTGTGCACGGGCACGCGGAATCCCAACGGCATGTGGCAGGGGAGCCCGGGGAACCAAGATCCTTCCGCCTGGGATGATCTCCTCCACACGCTCGAACCTCTGGTCTCGGCGGCGGAGGGGGCAGGCGTGGCGCTCGGGATCGAGCCGGAGCGTCACAACGTCATCTCGTCCGCCCCTCTCGCCCGGCGGCTGCTGGACGAGGTTGCCTCCGATGCCCTGGTGGTCCTTCTCGACCCCGCCAACCTCGTCGACCCGACCGCGCCCGAGGCCCAGTATGGCGTGCTCTCGCAGGCGTTCGACCTGCTCGCCGAGCGCACGATCATGGTCCACGCCAAGGACGTCACGTCGACCGGCTCCGTGGCCGCCGGTCTCGGCATCCTCGATTACCGCTGGATCGCCGGGCGCATCCGCGACCTGAGGCCTGAGGCATCCGTCGTCCTGCACGAAGTCGCTGAGCCCGACGTGCCGCGCGCTCGCGCTTTCGTCGCGAAACACCTCGTCGCCGATGCGCGTTCCTAGCCGGCATTGGCCCCTACCTCCCAGGTGATCGCGACCGGGCATCATGGCCGTGCGGGGCGAGGGCCGGCCGAGCAAGCGCCTCCGCCGGGAGCTGGAGCGCCTGCGCCGGGCTGCCGACACCTGAGCCCGGACCGGGTGTTGACAACCGGCAGCAGGCGTCGCCTGGCGTGCTCCCGACGCCCACGCCGGGACCCGCCGCGGCCTCTGTCGCGGGGACCCAACCCGGCAGGGGGTGGACTCGCGTGTCGGGGCGCCCGGGTCTACGCGGGTGGCCGCGCCGTCGAGTCGCGGAGCATGAACGTCGTACGCAGGACCAGCGTCTCGGGCGGTCCATCGAACCCGGCGATCCGCCGCAGGAGCCGGCCAGCGGCTTTCGCGCCGATCTCGTGCACGGGCTGGGCGATGGTGCTCAATGCCGGGCGAATGATGGACGTCCACGGCAGGTCGTCGAACCCGATGAGGGAGAGGTCGTGGGGGAGGTCCAGCCGTCGCTCCCGGATCGCGTCGAGCGCACCGAGCGTCATCGTCTCGTCGGTCGTGACGAGGGCGGTCGGCCGGTCTGGAGCCGCGAGGGCGGCCGCCGTGACGCGACAGGCGTCGGCGCGATCGTAGGCGGCCCGGATCACGAGGTGCTCGCTCACGGGCAGCCCCGCCTCCCGAAGCCCCGCCGCCCAGCCGATCTCGCGAAGCGTGCTCGTCATCGCCCCGCCGGGGCCACCCGGTGCGGTGATCAGGTCGTCGACGGCGATCGACGAGGACGTTTCGACGAGGATCCCCACGCGCCGATGGCCGAGGCGGGTCAGGTGTCGCACCGCGTTTCTCGCGGCGGCCGCGTTGTCCACCACCACGGCGTCGCAGGCGAGATCGGCAGCCGCGCGGTCGAACAGCACGATCGGGACGCCGTGCTCCTGGACGTCCCGGAGATGTCCCGTCTCTCGCAGACTCGCGGGCGCCACGATGATGCCGTCGACGCGCTTGTCCAGGAGTACTCCGACGGCCGCGCGCTCCGCGGCGAGCTCCTCGTCGGTGTTGGCCAGGATGACCTCGAATCCCTCGGCGTGGGCCGCATCGGCGATCCCGCGGACAGCCTGCGAGAAGAAGGCCAGCCCGATGTCGGCGACGATCACGCCGAGCGTCCCGGTGCTCCCCGACCGGATGCTGCGAGCCAGCGCATTGGGCCGGTACCGAAGCTCGGCGGCGGCCGCGAGGACCCGCTCGCGCGCCGATGCGCTGGCGCTCCCGTATCCGCCCAGGACGCGCGCCGCCGTCGCCCGCGACACGCCCGCGCTGCGGGCGACGTCGTGGAGCGTTGCGTGTCCCGGCCCCGGTCGCTGTGCCATCTCTCCGTAGGCTACCGGTTGGGCCCGTGCCGTGGGCAGCCCCGGGCTACTTGCCGAATCCCTCGGACAGGCCGCGGATGAACTGTCGCTGGCCGAGCAGGAACACGATGATCATCGGGATCGACGCGAGGACCAGCGCCGCGAACAGCACCGGCCAATCCGACAGCACCCGCCCCTGCATCTGGAGCAGGCCGACCGGGAGGGTCTTGAGGTCGGTGTCGTTGATGAACACCAGCGCGAAGGCGAACTCGTTCCAGGCGAACAGCGCCTGGAGCAACGCGGCGGAGACGATGATCGGCCGCGACAGCGGCATCACCACCAGCCAGAAGATCTGCCAGGTGCTTGCCCCGTCGACGATCGCCGCGTCCTCCATCTCGCGCGACAGCGTGATCATGTACGCCCGGATGAGGAACACCGTGAACGGGATCCGGAACGCGGTGTACAGCACGATCAGCGCCCAGTACGTGTTGAAGATGCCGATCGCCTGGAGGAGCCGGAACAGCGGAATGAGCGCCACCGCCGGGGCGAGCATCATGCCGCCGAGGATGAACCCGGTGAGCACGGCCGCGAATGGAATGCGGTACCGCGTGAGGGCGTAGGCGGCCATCGAGCTGAACAGGATCACCGTCACGACCGACCCGCCGGTGACGATCACGCTGTTGAGCAGGTAGCGGACGACGCCGAGGTCCCAGGCCCGCTGGTAGTTCTCCCAGCGCAGGCGCGAGGGCAGCCCCCACGGGTTCGCGAAGATCTCGAGGTTCGACTTGAAGCCGTTGAGAATCGCCCAGAGCAGCGGGTAGAGGATCGCGACCGCCAGCACCGTGAGGAAGACGTAGGCGACGACGCGCCTCCCCTCCTCGTCAACCTTTACGTCGTGCAACACCATCTCGACCGCGAGGCCGGCCGTGGTGTCCTCGGCGCTGAAGTCGATGACCGTCTTGTGCGACTCGCCCTTCTTCGCGTTGAGGTGCCGGACGAAGTCGCTGATGCCGCCGTCGTAGTGGTAGACGACCCGGCGGGTGACCTCGGTGGTGTCCTCGCCGGTGTCCTCGTGCCCGGGCCGCTCGTCGGTGAGCGTGATGGTCAGGCCCTTGTTGAGGAAGGCCATCTCCTGGAATCGGCGGGCCAGGGTCTCGAAGTCGTAGTCGGTGGTCTCGAAGATGGTCGGGTCGGCCCAGAACGTCACCGTGGTGCCGGTGTCGTCGCTGTCGCCCTCGCGCACCGGCGGGGTGGTCGGCGTCGCGTGCACATAGGACTGGGTCCAGCGGCCGCCGTCGCGCTGGATGTCGACGTCCAGCCGGGTGGACAGCGCGTTGACGACCGAGACGCCCACGCCGTGCAGGCCGCCGGAGACCGCGTAGCCGTCACCGCCGAACTTGCCGCCGGCGTGCAGCACGGTCAGCACGATCTCGACCGTGGGGCGCTTCTCGACCGGGTGCTCGGCCACCGGGATGCCGCGGCCGTTGTCGACCACCCGGACGCCGCTGTCGGCCAGCAGGGTGACGTCGATCGTGTCGCAGTAGCCGGCCAGGGCCTCGTCGACGGAGTTGTCGACGACCTCGTAGACCAGGTGGTGCAGACCGCTCGGACCGGTGGACCCGATGTACATGCCCGGACGCTTGCGG
>JAJYGO010000192.1 GCA_021785115.1 Chloroflexota bacterium
GGCGCTACCCTTCTCATGGCCTGGGCCTCCTTTCGACGACTGGTAGGTCGCCAACAGGATGGCTCAGGCCGCTACGCATTTACAGGAACGCTAGGACGTCACCCATCCGTTAACCTCCCGAGCTGCGGGCAATCGTTCACCAGTACCACCGAAGCATCTTGCGCGACTTCGTCGCTCGCAACGGGTCGGTTGGCCTACTGAGGCTGTAGTACTCGACCACCGCGGCCGTCATGGAGTCCAGGCCCCGCGCGGACTCGTGTACCACGCGCAGGGGGTTCCTTCCTTCGAGAGGACCCCCGACGGCCTTCCCGGTGGTCGCCTCGTTCGCGGATCCGCGCGAGCGACTGGGGCGCGCGACGGACCTCACCGTCGACCGAGTGTCCACGAGGCACGGCCCCGTGGTCGCCCAGGGTCGATGGGCGCAGGCCTGCGAAGCCCGAGGGGCCAGAGACGTTCCTCAGTCCTCGAGGTTCAGGACGCGGAAGGACTCGCCGTGCTCGGCGCCGATCCGCGCGCCGGCCTCGGCGGCCTCCCGCCCGATCCACTCCCGGAAGAACCCGAGCTGGTCGCTGGCGAGCTGGCTCGCGTGGCAGGCCAGGGCGGCGAGCTTGGTCTCCACGAACCCCGTGACGTCCTCGACGTGGTTCGGCTCGAGCGTCGGGGCGAGCCACACGTCGCGCACCTTCCACACGCCGAGCCCATCGGCCAGCTGCTCGGGGAAGAAGTGGGGATTGCCGGCGGCCGGCGAGACCGCATCGAGCACGGCCTCGCCGGTCGCCCTGTGATCGCGGTGATTGTAGTAGCCGGTGCCGAAGAACCACGCGGTCGGGTCCGGGCAGAGGACGCGCGCGGGCCGCACCTCGCGGACCGTCCGGACCAGCTCGGCCCGCAGCGCCGGTGTGTTCTCGACCTCGCCGTCGACGACGTCCAGGAACCGGACCTCGCGTGCGCCCATCGCCGCCGCAGCGGCACGGGCCTCCTCGTGCCGGGTCGCGACCAGCGCGCGGCGGTCCTCCGCCGGGTCCTGCGACCCCTTCTCGCCGTCGCTCACGACCACGACGACCACCTCGGCCCCGGCGGCCGCCCACCTCGCGAGCGTCGCCCCGCAGGCGATCTCGCAGTCGTCGGGGTGCGTGAAGACCGCGAGGACCGGCCCGGTCGGGCCCCCCGGCCCCTCCCGCCCCGCGGCCGCCGCCGACCCCTCCGACCGGGCGGAAGCCGCCCCCTCGGACTGCGCCATACGCGGCTAGGCCTTCGCCGCCGCCCGGCGCTCGAGGTAGCGAAGGACCGTTCGGACCGGCGAGCCGGTCGCCCCCCGCGGCCACAGGTCGGTCGCCGTGTCGCGAAACGCCGTCCCGGCGACGTCCATGTGCACCCACGGGATGCCTTCGCCGACGAACTCCTTCAGGAACAGCCCCGCGATGATCGCGCCGCCGTAGCGGTCGCCGGTGTTCTTCACGTCGGCCACCGTCGACTCGATGTTCTTGCGGTAGTCGGCCCAGAGGGGCAGCTCCCACCCGGGCTCGCCGACCTCGGTCCCGCACGCGAGCATCTCGGCCAGCAGCTCGCGGTCGTTGCCCATGGCGGCCCACAGGTCGGTCCCGAGCGCCACCATCGCGGCGCCGGTGAGCGTTGCCGAGTCGAGGATCGAGCGTGGCTTCTTCTCCGACAGGAAGGCCAGCGCGTCGGCCAGGATCAGCCGGCCCTCGGCGTCGGTGTTCAGCACCTCGCTGGTCTTGCCGCCGCGATGGCGCAGCACGTCGCCGGGGCGGATGGCGCCGCCGTCGGGCATGTTCTCGGCGAGCGGCACCGCCGCGATCACGTTGATCTTCAGCTTCAGCTGCGCGATCGCCCGCATCACGGCGAACGTCGCCGCGGCGCCGGACATGTCGTCCTTCATCGTCGTCATCCAGTCGGGCTGCTTCAGCGACAGCCCGCCGGAGTCGAACGTCACGCCCTTGCCGGTGATGGCGTAGGGCGTCGCCTGTCCGGCGCCCTTGTGGGTGAGCTCGACGAACCGCGGCTCGTTGCGGCTCCCGGCCCCGACGCCGAGGACGCCCCCGAACCCGCCCCGCTCGAGCTCGGCTCGGGTCCATACCTTGCACGTGAGGCCGGCCTCGGCCGCCATCTTCTTTGCCTCCGCGGCGAGGTACTCGGGGGTCGCGTCCTTCGACGGCGTGTTCACCAGATCCCGGGCCCAGTTCACGGCGTCGCCCGTGACCTGCCCGGCCTTCAGCCCAGCCTTCGCCGCCTTCTGGCCGGCGGCGTCCGAGAGCGCCACGACCCTCTTCAGGGTGACCGGCTCGGCGGACGCCGAGTCGATCGGGCGAACCTTGTAGGCCCGGAACGTGTAGGTGCCCGCGGCGAGCCCCTCGGCGAGCGCGCGCGCCGACTCCTCGGGATCGCCTCCGACCTGCGCGAGGGTCGTCGCCACCGTCGCGTACCGGCGCAGGCGCCCGCCGACGCGCTGGGCGGTCTTGCGGACCTGCGCAGGCCCCGCCTCGCCCCCCGGCCCCATCCCGACCAGCAGCACCGCCTTCGCCTTCAGGCCGCCGAGCGCCGGGACCAGCAGCGCGTCGCCGGCCTTGCCCGTGAGCCCGTGGGCCCGCGCGAGCGCGACGAGGTCGGTCGCGAGGGCCGCGCCGGCCTCGGCGATGCCGGGCCCCGCCTCGGGGCCTTCGAGCAGCGGGAGGACGAGCACGTCGGCGGCAACCGCCGCCGGAGATTCGGTCGAGACGCTGAGGTTCACCGGGTTCGCTCCTCCTGGCCGAGGCCCTCACGCCCCCATCCCGGGGACACGATCGACCAGTGTAGCGACCCTTTCGGCGTCGACGATACAGCCCCCGTGCCGCGGCCTCCCAGCTACACCCAGCCTGTCACGGCCCGGCAATCAGGAAGTCGGCCTCGGCACTCCTGCCACTCGCAGGCCTGCGTCCGGCTGAGCCCGATGCACCCGTCAGCCGCACACCCCGGGGAACGCCGAAGCACATGACCCGAGCGTCATCAGATCGCGGCACACACGTTGCCCCAGTTGTAATAGGGCGGTCCACATGCGGTTCCGGGGCCGTTGATCGAACCGCAAGCCTGGCCGACCGGGACGCTTGCCGACGCGACCGTTGCCGTGCTCGGCGAATTCCCGATGAGCGGCGGTACACCACCCGAGTTGCAGTGAACCACGATGCTCACTGCGAGGGTCTCGATCGACGGCGGTGTCCCGGTACCAGGGTCCGAAGCGCCATTGAGTGTCTCGAAGGTCACGTCGTTGGCCACGCAACCGTTGCCTGTCATGAGCGCCTGCCACGGAGTGGCCAGCATGGCCGCACGCTGGGCGGCCGCCCATTGGCCCCAGACCGTGAGGGATGCGTTCGGCGGTGGAATCGGCGGCACCGGCGCTGCCGACGGCCCCGTAGCGGCCACGGCCCGTTGCGGCGCCTGGAGGGCCGTGACGCCGATGAGCAGCCCTACGATCGCGATCGCACGGGTCCTGCTCGAACGTGTGTCCGCCACGTCCTTCCCTCTTTCGCTGGGTTGGTTCGGGATTGGGTCGGCATCGGCAATTCAAGCGGTCCATTAGCCGAATGTCAACTTTGGACGTGTCCCGGCAAGCGTCCATTGCGGGCGCTTCATGGTACGTGGCCAAGCGCTCCGGGACCCCCGTACGCTTGGCCTCATGTCGCCCGCACGCGCGATCGCCCTGCTCGCGGCCGCCGGCCTGCTCGCCGCCGGATGCGTGCGGAACCCCCCGCCGAGCCCGCCGCCGTCCTCGCCGGCCGCCTCCACCTCGCCCTCGCCGACCCCGACGGTCTCGCCGACGCCCTATCCGACGCCGAGCCTCTCCTACCTCGCCCCGCCGCCGGGCCCGACGGTCACGGTCGTCGAGGTCCACGACCAGTTCGTCCCCGCCCACATCGTGATCGCGCAGGACCAGACGCTGGTGATCCGCAACGAGGGCACGGTCCCCCACAACTTCCAGGTTCCCGGCACGGCGATCGACGTCACGACCCCGCCGGGAACGACCTCGACGATCCCCGACATCGGGCAGTACCTCGCGGTCGGCACCTACCAGGTGATCGACGCGTTCTACCAGGCCGACGGCATGGTCGGGGTGCTCAGCGTGGCGCTGCCGGCGACGCCGACCCCCTCGCCCTGACCCCGCCGGGCACGAGCGCCAGCAGCAGGGTCACGGCGAGCGCCGCGGCGAACGAGGGGACGCTCGCGCCCGCCGGGGAGCCGGCCGCCGCGATCGGCAGGTGCAGCCAGCCGTGCAGCACCGTCCGGGCTGCGCTCACCCACCACGACGGGCCGGTCGGCACGCTCCACTGGTAGACGGCGAACCCGACGAGCCATGCCGCCAGCGCGCGGGCCCGCACGCGCGGCCCGCCCGAGGCTCCCGGCGCCGGCTCCTGTCCGGCGGCCGCCGCGGCCGCGGCCCCGCCCCCGGGCGAGCGCCGCAGCAGGAAGTAGTCGGCGACGAACACCCCGAACAGCGGCACGAACACCGAGCCCAGCAGGAACAGGAACGACTCGAACACCAGCGCCCCCTCGCCGGGCCGGCCGTGGAACCAGAGCGCCAGCGCCGCCCCGACGAGCGCGACGGCGAGGATCGTCCAGCGCTGGTGCAGCCGGTCGCGCAGGTTCTGGGCCGAGACCGCCGTGGAGTAGATGTCGGCGAACCCGTTGTGGGTCTCGCCCGCGAGCAGGGCGAGCAGGACGACCCACCCGCCGGCCACCGACGCCATCGAGCCGGCGAGCCCGGTCGGCGAGGCCTCGGGCAAGCCGGCCGACAGCGCGAGCAGCGCGCCCAGCGCGTAGAACCAGAAGTTCCCGACGGCGTAGCCGCCGAAGGTGCTCGCGGCGGGACCGCCGCGCCCCCGCACGAACCGGTTGTAGTCGGCGACCAGCGGCAGCCACGAGACCGGCTGCGCGATGACCAGATCGACGCCCAGCCAAAACGGCAGGCCCCCAGCGCCGGGCCGGTGCCAGATCGTGCCGAGGTGCGCGGTGCCGAGCACCCGGATCGTCACCCACAGCGCGACGGCCGCCACCACCCAGGCGGCGAAGCGTTCGAGCCAGCGCCGCACCACCAGGATCGGCCCGCCGAGCGCGAGGGCCGTGCAGACCAGCGCGGTGACGGCGAGCCACATCCCGTAGTTCGAGAAGCCGAACAGGCGCACCGACATCTGGTCGGCCACCCCGGCCATCGCCCAGAACTCGAAGCCGGTCCAGCCGATCAGCTGCACGATGTTCAGCACCGAGGGCAGGTAGGAGCCCCGCAGGCCGAGCACCGGGCGGAACAGCACCATGGTCGGCACGCCCTCGCGCGCGCCGGCCAGGCCGACCAGCGCGAGCGGCACCGACCCGATCACCGAGCCGATCGCGATCGCGGCCAGGGCCTGCGGGAAGCCGAGCGCCGGGACCAGCAGGGCCCCGGTCAGGAGCACCAGCAGGCCGATCGACAGGTTCCCCCACAGCACGCCGACGTCGAACGCCGACAGGCGGCGGTGCTCCGCGGGGACGGGACGGATGCCCCAGACGGGGGCCTCGCGCTCGAGGACCTCCTCGAGCCGGTCGGTGACGGTCGCCATGGCTCCCTCCGCCGGTACGAACCGGATCAGGTTCCAAGGGTCGCCGGCTCTCCAGCCGGCCTCTCAGCCCGGTCTCACCGGGCTCCCCTGCTGACGAAGCGAGTCTAGGCCGGCCCCCGGCCTCGGGCAACGGGGTTTCGCGGGGCGTCGGCGACACTGGTGGGGAGTGACCGAGCGGCGAGCGGTGGCGAGCCGGTGAGCGGAGAGGAGCGTGTGGGATGGCGGAGACGACCCCGAGGGTGGCGGTGCACGTGGCGGACGGGGAGCCCGGCCGCCAGGAGCTGGTGCTGCGCAACGTGGCGAACCTGGCGCGGGACCTCGGCGAGGGCGCCGTCATCGAGGTGGTGGCGCTCGGGCCGGGACTGTCGGTGTGCCTCGCGGGCGGCGAGCTGGCCGGTGAGGTGGCCGGCCTGATCGAGCGGGGCGTCGGCGTACGCGCGTGCGCGAACACCCTTCGGGCGATGGGGATCGGCGAGGACCGGCTGCTCCCCGGCGTGGAGGTCGTGCCCGCCGGCGTCGGGCACCTGGTCCGCCGCCAGCTGGAGGGCTGGGCCTACCTCCGGCCCTGACGCGGGCCGTCGCCAGCGTAGAGGCGCCGCCGGGCCCACAGCGCCACGTAGACGAGACCGAGCAGGGCAGGCACCTCGATCAGCGGGCCGACGACCCCGGCGAGCGCCTGGCCGCTCGCGACCCCGAACACCCCGATCGCGACCGCGATCGCGAGCTCGAAGTCGTTGCTGGCGGCGCTGAACGCCAGCGCGGCATTGCGCGGGTAGTCGAGGCGAAGGCGCAGGCCGACCAGGAACCCGGCGCCCCACATGATCGCGAAGTAGGCGGCGAGCGGCAGCGCGATGCGGGCCACCTGCAGGGGTTCGGCGGTGATCCGCCGGCCCTGCAGGGCGAACAGCACGACGACGGTGAACAGCAGCCCGTACAGCGCGACCGGGGAGATGCGGGGCAGGAACCGGGTCTCGTACCACTCCCGCCCACGACGCCGCTCCCCGAGCGTCCGCGTGAGGTACCCGGCGACGAGCGGCACCCCGAGGAAGATCGCCACGATCTCGGCGATCCCGAGCATCGAGGTGTGCAGGCTCGTCGTCGGCAGGCCGAGCCATCCCGGCAGGACCCTCAGGTAGAAGTACCCGAGCGCCGCGTAGCCGAGGACCTGGAAGACCGCGTTCAGCGCCACGAGCACCGCGGCCATCTCGCGGTCCCCGCAGGCGAGGTCGGTCCAGATCAGCACCATCGCGATGCAGCGTGCGAGGCCGACCAGGATCACCCCGGTCCGGTAGGCCGGCTGGTCGGGCAGGAGCAGCCACGCCAGCGTGAACATCACCGCCGGGCCGACGATCCAGTTCATGACCAGCGAGGCGGCCATCATGCGCCGGTCGGCCGTGATCCGCCGGACCTCCGTGTAGCGGACCTTGGCGAGCACCGGGTACATCATCGCCAGCAGGCCGAGCGCGATCGGCAGCGAGGTGTGCCCGATCTGCACCGCGTCCAGCGCCCGGTTCAGTCCGGGGAAGGCCCGGCCGAGCAGCAATCCGGCGGCCATCGCGGCCCCGATCCAGACGGGCAGGAACCGGTCGACCCGGGAGAGGCGCCCGGCCACGCCGGCGGCGTCGGTCGCGCTCGCCCCGTCGAGCTTGGCCGCCGGGACGCGCTGGGGACGCGCCGAACCATCGCCGACGCCGTTCACGAGACGCCTCCGAGCGCCAGGTAGACGGCCCAGGCGGCGAGCCCCGCGCCGAAGACCACGAGCAGGTTCCACTTGAAGGAGCGGACCGCGGCCAGGGCCGCGGCCGCCAGCACCAGCGCGGCCGGCACGCCGAGGATCTGCTGGCCGAGCGAGAGAACCACCGTTGCGAGCAGGCCGACGAAGGCGGCCATGATCCCCCGGATCGCGCCGCGGACCCGGGCGAGCCGGCGAAGGGAGGGGTAGAGCTCCGCCGCCACGACGGTCATCGCCACGCTCGGGGCGAAGATCGCCACGGCCCCGAGCACGCCGCCCCACCAGCCCGCCACGTGGAAGCCGACGAAGGCCGCGGTGATCAGGAACGGCCCGGGGGTGACCTGCCCGAACCCGATCCCGACCCCGAAGGCCTGGGGGGTGAGCCAGTGATGGGCGCCGACCACGTCCTGCTGCAGGACCGGCAGGATCGTGGCCCCGTTGCCGAAGGCCACGGTCCCGATCTTTGCCATGTCGGCCGTCAGCGCCGCCAGCACTCCCGGGGTCAGGACCGCGACGACCGCCCCGGCCGCCACCACTGCCGCCGGCACGAGCGACAGGGCGAGCCTGCGCTTCGATATCCGGACGGGGCTCTCCTTCGACGCCGCCTGCTCCGTGGGCGCGCTCCGCAGGGCGAGCGCGCCCACGACCAGCGCCCCGAGAACCACCCACAGCAGGTTCGCGCCGGCCACGCCCACGCCGAAGGCCCCCACGGCGAGCGCGGTCTCGAGCCGGCCGCGCGCGTGCTGGGAGGCGAAGTCAAGCGCGACGTTTGCCACCACCCCGACCACGATCGCATCCAGGCCGACCACCAGATCGCGAACGCCGGCGGCCGTGCCGTACTCCGCGTACGCCCAGGAGAGCCCCAGCATCAGCAGGAGCGAGGGCGTCACGAAGCCCGCGGTCGCCGCGAGGGCCCCGGCGACGCGCCGGGTCCGGTAGCCGGTGTAGGCGACCAGGTCCACCATGATGGCCCCGGGGTAGAGCTGGACCAAGCCGAGCCCCTCGTCGATGTCCTCGCGGGCAAGCCACCCCCGCCTGACCGGCACCGAGCGGATGTTCTGCAGGATGGCCATGCCAAACGAGGTGAGGCCGATCACGAAGAACACGCGGAACAGCTCGAGGACCCCGGCCGCGGGTACGGGCCGCTCCGTGGCGGAGGCTCGGACCCGGGCGGCCGGCGCGGTGACAGGCAGCTCGTCGGCGCTCACGCGGCCCGTCCCGGCGTTCCAGGGCCGGAGGGCGGCGCGGCCGGGAGCGCTTGCGCGAGCGTGATTGCCGCGCCCGGGCCCGGCGCCGCAAACAGCCGGCGAAGCCGGTCGGCCATCCGCAGGTAGAGGACGAGCAGGATCACCTGGAAGATCGGCATCGTGGCAGCCGGGACCGCGACCATCGGCGAGAAGGCCATGGTGGCGATCGCGATCGCGGTGCCGTTGTTCTTGCCGGTCGAGGCGAACACCACCGCCATGTGGTCCCGGTAGGAGAGGCCGAGCCGGCGGTCCATGAAGGTGGCCGCGGCCAGCGTGATCGCGATGAACAGGGCGTTGGGAATCAGCAGCAGCAGGACCGTGCCCCACTTCGCCACGATCATGTCGGTCTTGGCGAAGAAGATCAGGAACACGATCGCAAACATCGCGAGCATCGAGGCCGCGGCGAGCGCAGGCTGCAGGCGCTTCACGGCGGTGTGGCCGCGCCAGCGCACCAACCCTGCGCGCGTGAGGTAGCCCGCCACCATCGGGCCGATCAGGACCTCGAGGATCGAGATCATCATGTCGTGCAGGGGAACCGGGACGTGGTAGCCGGCCGCGAACACCGCCA
>JAJYGO010000505.1 GCA_021785115.1 Chloroflexota bacterium
GCCGTCGGGGGCCAGGCAGGAGTGGAGGCGATCGCCTCAAGGCCACTCCGGCGACCGGTGGACGCCGAGATCGCATCAAGGCGGGGGCCCCGGACGGCCCGGCTCGAGATCGCATCAACGGCCAGGCCCCAGGGTCCGAGCTTCGGAGGCTTCGTTGCCGATGGTGGGCAGCCCGCGAGGGCCAGCCGCCTCGGGCGCCCGGAGGGACGCGACCGGCATCCCGGTGTCGGTACTCCCTTCGGGCGTCGAAGCTTTAACGGCCGGGAATCCCGTCCGCGCCCGACGTCTGGACCCTATGCTGGTGCGCCATGACCAGGCCGTCCGTCGATCGCGCCCAGCCCATTCCCCCCGCCGAGCAGCCCGCCCGCCTCGCCGCGCTCACGGCTGCCGTCCGCGCCAGGACCCAGCTCGTGCCCCGGGTGGGGCTGGTGCTGGGCTCGGGCCTCGGCGGCGTCGCGGACGCGGTGGAGCGCCCAGTCGCGATCCCGTTCGAGGAGCTGCCCGGCTGGCCCGTCGCGACGGCCCCCGGGCACGCCGGGCGCCTGCTGCTGGGGACCCTCGCCGGCGTTCCGGTCGTGGCGCTGCAGGGGCGCTTCCACCTCTACGAGGGCAACGACCCGGGCCTGGTGGTCCAGCCGGTGCTGCTGTTCCGCGAGCTGGGGGCCGCGATCCTGGTGCTGACCAACGCGGCCGGCGGCGTCAACCCCAGCTTCGGGCCCGGCACGCTGATGGCGATCACCGACCACATCAACCTGACCGGCCGCTCGCCGCTCGTGGGCGCCAACGCCGACGAGCTCGGGCCCCGGTTCACCGACCTCACCGACGTCTGGGCGCCCCGCCTGCGCGAGCGGCTGCACGCGGCCGCGGCCGCCGAGGGGATCGCCCTCGACGACGGCGTCTACGCCGGCCTCCTGGGCCCCAACTTCGAGACCCCGGCCGAGGTCCGCATGCTCCGCACCCTGGGCGCCGACGCCGTCGGGATGTCCACCGTGCTCGAGGCGATCGCCGCCCGGTGGGCCGGCCTGGAGGTCTGCGGCGTGTCGCTGGTGACCAACGCGGGCGCCGGGTACACGGGGGTCCCGCTGTCCCACGAGGAGGTCCTCGCGGCCGGCGCCGAGGCGGGCCCGCGCCTCGCGCGCGTGCTGCGCCGCTTCATCGCCGAGCTCTGAACGAGGGCGACGCCCGCCGCGCTGAGGTCCGACGACGCCGCCGTCCGGGGGCCGGCGCACCGGCGCTGCGCTCGGCCGGCGCTACTCCGCGGGGGCGTCCCGCCCGGCAGTCCTCGATGCCGCCCGCTTCTCGGCCCAGGCGCCCAGCACCGCGTCCTTGTGGGGCCGGATCGGGCAGTGGCCGTCGCGGTTGTTGAACTCGTCGCAGTAGCCCAGGGCCACGCACTTGGGGGCGAGGAAGGACCCCAGGAACGGGGACACCGCGAACACCTCGTGGCGGACCAGCTGGAACAGGCGGCGGATCTCCCACTGGGCCATCGTGCACAGCCGCAGGCCGCTCATGTGGATCAGCGCGCGCAGGTTCGTGGTCATCACCAGGTTGGTGCGGGTGGCGTTGGGGAAGACGAACCGGGCGTCCTCGCCCGGCACCCCCGCCTCGAGCAGCTCGCCGTACAGGGCGAGCGCCCCGTCAACCTGGGCCTCGAAGCGCTCGCGGAGGGCGGGGTCGCCGTCGGCGATGGTCCCGGGCAGCATCGTGGCCGCGCCCTTGAACTTGACGTAGCGCTGGCTCTGCTGGTCGAAGGCCACGCCCGCGCGGTGCCGGACCAGCTGGTGCGACAGCGTCCGCGACACCCCGCTGATCGCGAACGTGAACACGATGTGCTCGATGGTGGAGCCGTGGCCGGACTCGATCACGTTGGTCATCAGCCGCTGCATGGCCGCGGGGTTGATCTCGCCGTCCACGGCCCGCCGGAAGATCTCCTGCGGCTCGAGCTCCGAGTAGCAGGTCCGGCACGCCGTGTACACGAGCGGGACGTAGTACCGCTCCACGATCTCGCGGTTCGGGAACAGGAGCGTCGCCGACATCCCCAGGTCGTGCCGGCCAGGGTTCTTGGGGATCGCGCTCTTGGCGCGGGCGGGGTCGGGGACGTCGGCCATGCCCGAAGTCTAGCGGCCGTGCCGGGGGCGTGGAGGAGCCCGCCACGGCGTTGGGCCCCGGGCCGCAACCGCCTGGAGCGGCTCAGACCGCCGCGGCGTCCCCTTCCGGCGCCAAGGACCTTGGCCGCCCCCAGCGGGTCAGGCCGCCGCCCGCGCCGCCAGCCGGCGTCGGTCGTGCGCGCGGAACCAGATCCAGTACAGCGCGGTCGCCACCGTGTACAGGGCGATGATCGTCACGAAGTTGACCGTGTAGCCGCCGGAGAAGCCGAGCACGGCCTGCAGCGACGTGTACCAGACCCCGCCGATCACCCAGCCCAGCTGCCACAGGACGCTGACGGCGGCCGACAGCGTGGCGCGCTCGGCCGGGCTCACCGCCTCCATCGCGAAGGCGTTCGCGATCGGGTTCCCCGCGTTCATCAGCGAGCTGCGGACGGCCATTGCGGTCACCACCATCCACAGGACCGGCGAGAAGCCGAGCACGACGAGGAACGGGATCGAGACGCCCTGCACGATGACGACCGAGGCCACCTGCCCGAACCGCCGGGCGAGCTGTGGCTGCACCAGGATCGCCACGGCGGTCCCCAGCGAGGTGAGTGCGAAGACGGCGTTGAGCTCGGCGAGGTTCAGGCCGAACTTCTGCTGGACGAACAGGTTGAGGTACGGGATCACCTGGCCGGCGCCGATTGAGATCAGGAAGCCCGGCAGGACCAGCCTGGCGAAGCGGGCGCGGTCGACGATCGTGATGCCGAGGCGGGCGCGGTGGCGGCGCGGGTCGGGCGGGAAGGCGGCCGGCTCGCCGAGCCGGCGCAGCGTCGGCCCGGCCATCGTGCGCGGCCGATCGTCGGAGAGGGCCCTGATCGTGCCGATGCCGGCCGCCAGCAGTGCGGCCATGATCAGCAGGATGACCAGGTAGACGCCCCTGCCCGCCGGATCGATGCCCAGCCAGCCCGCCACCGCTACGGCGACCAGCCCGCCGAGCACCGCCGCCACGATGTTGGTGACGTTCTGGACGGCGTACTGGAGCGCGAACAGCTCGTTGCGGTGCTCCGGCTCCGAGCGCTCGGCCAGGAAGGGCGGGACCACCACCGTGAACGCGCTGTTGCCGGCGGACCACAGCATCGCCGCGATGGCGATCAGCGGGATGGAAGTGCCGGCGACGATGAGCATGCCCAGCCCGCCGAGCGCGGCGAGGAGCGCCCCGGCGAAGACGATTCGACGGCCCGACTGATCCGACAGCGCCGAGGCGGGGAAGGCGACGGCGCCGCCGGCGATGCTGGCGAGCGTGCCCACCACGCCGATCTCCGCCGTCGAGAGGCCGGTCGCCTCGAGGTACAGGTTGAAGTCGATCCACCACAGGCTGATCGCGGCGCCGGCGACTAGGCTCGTGACCAGGATCAGCCGGGCGTCGCGCTGGTAGCGCCCCCACATCCGCCAGCGCAGCGTCCCGGCGGTGTCGGGCGCCATCACCCGTCCGACAGGAGGTCGCGCAGGTCCTCGAGGTAGCCGGCCCAGTAGCCCTCGTGATCGTCGCGCGCGGCCGCGTCGAGACCGGCCTCGGCCCAGCCGTCGTGGACGAGGCGGACGGTGGAGCCGCCCGCCGTCGGCGTCACGGTCCAGGCGACGCGCGTGGTCTCGGCGTCGTCGGCCCCCTCCCAGCGCCAGAGGTGGACGAGCCGCCGGCCGGGCTCCAGCTCCAGGATCTCGCCCGACACGACGCTGCCGTCCCCGAAGTCCAGGCGGTAGACGCTGCCGACGGGGCCGACGGGCGATGCGTTCGTGAACCAGTCGATGACGCGGTCGGGATCGGTGATGGCGCGCCAGGCGACGTCGGCGCTGACCGGGAGGTCAACCTCGATGTCGATGGGCCGGATCCCAGGGCCGGACGCCCGCTGGCCGCTCACGCGGCCATCGTACGCCGGGCTGTGCACCGGCCGGACGTCCCTCAGGCCAGCCTTCGGGCAATCCGCTCCGACCACGCGCGCGCGAAGAACGGCTCCCCGTCGAGGCGCACGTGGAGCTCCACCCGGACGTCGAACGCGGCCTCGTCGGACGCGATCCTGCCGACGGCCCGGATGTCGGCCGAGAAATCGGGGCCGGACCACGTGTAGGCGACCTCGGTGTCGAGGCTGGCGTGCGCAGGATCAGGATCGGAGGCGCGCAGGACGAGACGCTCGGCGCTGTAGACCCGGGAGCCGTCCTCGAGCAGGCTCGCACCGCCCTCGCCGATCGTCACCGCGACCTCGCCCCGGAGCACGTCCTCGGCAACCTCCCAGACCGCCGGGTCCTCCTCGCCGGCCCCGACCTCCCGGACGCCGGCGTCGGAGGTGTCGAACACGGGCGGCTCCGGGGTGGGCACGTCGTCGGGGAGGACCGGGAGCACGAGCCGCGACGCCGCGGCGGTGCCGTGGTGCACGTGCAGCTCGCCGGCGTAGGGCGACGGCCAGACGATCGGCCACATCGCGGTGTGGACGGCGAGGCGGATCCGGTGCCCTGCCGAGAAGCGGTAGCCAGTGGCGCGGAGCGGGATCGCCACCTCCTCCGCCTGCCCCGGGACGAGCGGCTCCGGATCGGCGTCCGAGTGCCGGTGCGTCAGGTTGAACACGCCGTGGGTGACGAGTGCCGAAGCGCCCGACGGCGCGACCTCGGAGACGCGGACCACGCACGTCGCGACGGGCATCGTGGCGGACAGGTGGAGCACAACCTCGGGGAGACCGATGACGGACACCGCGCGCTCCAGCGGCGCCGACGTGTACACGAGGCCGCGCGCCTCGTCGGGGCGGAGGTCGCGGGCGAGCCCATTCGGCGCGCCTCCCGAGCCCCACGAGAGCGGCCCGCTCGCGCCCACGGTGGCCTGGTGGCGGAGCACGTCGACCCCGTCGCCGGCGCTCTCCGCATCCGCGATCAGCGAGCCGTCGCCCAGCCGCAGCGTCCAGGGCACCACGCCCGGGACCGGCAGGGCGGTCGCCGCCCGCCAGCGCCCGGGCCATACCCGCGGGAACGCCTCGGGCTCGGCCCACTCGTGCTCGAACCAGGTGATCGCGGGCTCGTCGTCCCAGCCGCTCGGGTCGCCGCGGAGATGCGCGCCGAAGAAGCGGATCGCCTCGTGGAGCCAGTTGACGTTCGGGCCGGGGTACGCGTCGTCGGGGAAGGAGTGCACCCAGTTGCCCACCAGCGTCCGGATCGGGATCGCCCGGCAGCGCTCCTGCATCCGGAACGCCGGGTCCACGTAGGAGTCGTTCCAGCCGCCCACGGCGAACACCGCGCAGTCGAGGGCGTCGTAGTCGGGTGCCAGCGAGCCGTGGCGCCAGTACGGGCCGTCGGTCTGGTGGCGCATCCAGGCCAGGATCCACGGGGGCGTCCGCTCCAGCCGATCGAGCCACTGGCGGCGCCACGGGCCGTCGCGCCAGCCCTCGCCCCGGACGGCGGGCAGCGGCGGCATCGCGTTCATGCCCATCTGGCTGACCGCGTACTGGCTCTTCTCGCTGGCCGTCACGCACCCGCCGCGCAGGTGCACGTCGTCGCGATACCGGTCGTCGGTGGCGTACATCGGCAGGATCGCCCGCAGGTGGGGCGGCCGGAGCATCGCCACCTGGATGGACGTGAAGCCTCCCCAGCTGATCCCCCACATCCCGACGCGGCCGCTGCACCAGGGCTGGGCGGCCAGCCACTCGACCGCGTCGTAGCCGTCCTGCGTCTGCTCCGGCAGGTACTCGTCGAGTGCGAGTCCCGGGGAGCCGCCCGTCCCCCGGACGTCGAGCCGGCAGAGCGCGAAGCCGCGGGCGGCGAGCCACTCGCCGCGCCCGGTGTCGGCGTTGCGGCGCCAGCTGTCCTTGCCGTAGGGGATCATCTCGAGGATCGCCGGGAAGGTCTCCCCCGGCCGGTCCGGGCGCGGCCGCGGCAGCCACAGGTTGGCCGCCATCTGGAGGCCGTCGCGCACCGGGATCCGGACGTCCCACCGGACCTCGACGTCGTGGGTGGCCGGATCCGCGGGACCCGGGTGGGGCTGGCTCACGCTCGGAGTCTAGGCGACCGTCAGGCTCGCCGCCGCGAGTGGTGCCGGCGACGGAGCGGCAGGCTCGGACGAGTCTGGCCGATCCCGCCGGCGTGCCGTCCGGGGCCCGGCTGCGGCCGCCTGCGGCCAGGCGGCCCCGGCTCTCGGGCCCCGCCTCCGGTCACTCGCCCGAGGGCCGCAGCGCCTCCCCGAAGAACGCCGTCAGCCGGGCCTCGTCCCCGGACGGGTCGGCGTAGACCGCCTCGGTGTGGCCCGCCCCCGGCACCACGAAGACGTCGGCGGCATGGGCGCCGGCGGCCACGGCGGCGTCGTGGTTCTCGGCGGACATCGAGGCCGGGAGGACCGCGTCCTCGGCGCCGTGGACGAACGCGAGGTGCCGTCCCTGGTACTTCGCGACCTCGTCGATCGGGTTGAACTTGAGGAAGTCGACCCCCCTGCTCCTGCCCCACAGCACGGCGCCCGGGACGAGCGTGTCCGACGCGAGCGCGAGCGGCGACGACTGCTGCCGGAGCTGGTCCTTGAGGAACAGCGCCAGCGCCCGGTCCATCTTGGTGAAGGACGAGTCCGCCCAGACGGCGCGCACCGACGGCTCCTCGCCGCCCGCGGTCAGGACGACGGCCGAGCCCAGCGAGAAGCCCACGATCCCGATCCGGTCGGCGGGCACCCCCTGCTCGCGCACCCAGTCCCAGCCGCCGAGGACGTCGAGGTACTCCACGCTGCCGCCGGCGATCTGGCGGTCCGGGCTGAACCCCGAATCGCCGTGGTTGCGCATGTCCATGATGAACACGGAGTAGCCGTGCTGGTGCAGCATCCCCGCGGCGAGCAGGACCGAGGCCTCGCGGCGGCAGGACATGATCCCGTGCACCACGACGACCGCCGGCGCCGAGGCGGCCGAGGCGCCGTCAGCCGGGACCCACCAGGCCGCCAGGTCCACGCTGGCGATGGACGGATCGCGCGAGCGGAACACCACGTCCTGAAAGGTCGGCATGCGGTAGCGGGCGGCGAGCCCGGCGTCCCACTTGGCGTCCAGAGTGAAGTGGTCGGGGGTGTTCGACGCGGCGCTCGGCCAGCAGCCGCCCTTGGCGGTCGCCAGCCCGTCGTACACGGCGTAGCTGACCCCGGCGTAGGACAGGGCCAGGACCACGGCGAGGATCGCGGCCACCACCGCCAGCCACCTGCGCCAACGACGTCGCGGGCGCCCGACGGCGCCGATCGAAGATGCCCCGTTCGTGGTCATCTCGCTACCCCTCCCAGCCTCGCCAGCGTGCCCAGCCGGTCGCGTCGGCGTCGAGTGCCGACCTGCCCGATGCGAGGCGCAGGAGTGACGTGGGGGAGTCCGCCGTGTGTCAGGCGTTTGCCTTCGCGGCCCCGGCCGGTTACAACACGGAGGTGAGCAACCCTAGGCCGGACGACGCGCAGACGGCGCCCGTGCCCGTCGGTCCGTGGCGGCGCCGGACGCGCCGCACCGTCTACCAGAACCCGTGGCTCGAACTCTGGCACGACGAGGTGGACCGGCCGGACGGCGGCCCCGGTATCTACGGCGTCGTCCACTTCGCCAGCCGCGCGGTCGGGGTCGTGGCCGTCGGAGACGACGGGCGCCTCCTGCTCGTGGGCCAGCACCGCTACACGCTCGACGAGTACAGCTGGGAGATCCCCGAGGGAGGCGTGGACCTCGAGGAGACGATGGAGGAGGGCGCCCGCCGCGAGCTGCACGAGGAGACCGGCTTCACCGCCGACACCTGGCGCTTCCTGTTCCGCTTCAGCACCTCGAACTCGGTGACGGACGAGGTGGGCGAGATGTACCTGGCCAGCGGGCTGCACCCCGGCGAGGCCTCGCCCGACGCCACCGAGGACCTCGCCACGCGGTGGGCGACCCTGGAGGAGGTGCTCTCGGAGATCGAGCGCGGCGAGATCCACGACCTGATGACCATCTCCGCGATCGGGCGCTACGCGCTCGAGGCCCGCGGGGGGTGACGGGGGCGCAGCGGAGCGGTGCCCCCGGCGACAGCGGCCTGCCCGCCGCCCCCGCCGGGCACCCGGCGGCGTTCCACGACGGAGCCGCCCACGTCATCCGCTGGGCGAACCCGCCGTTCCTGGCGCTGTTCGGGGACGGGGTCGTGGGCCTGCCGGCGCGGGAGGCGATGACCGGCCTCGGTCGGAGCGGGTTCGAGCTGATGGACCGCGTGCTCCACGAGGGGAGGCCGCTGGCCAGGCGCGTCGCCACCCCGTCCGGCGAGGTGCGGCTGGTGGTCGTGCCCCGCCGCGACGTCGAGACCGGCGAGACCTACGGTGTGGCCACGCACCTGAAGGATCCAGCTGGCTCCTGAACCCCCTGTCCCGCAGGCCGGTCCGTGCCGGTTGGCACCTTTCCACGGGTGCACGCTATGCCACACTCGCGTCACTCGCTCGAGGCAGGAGGTAGGAGGAGACCTGATGCCCACGAATGTCCGCGCCCGCGGAGCCCAGGCACTGGCCGCGCTGCTGTTCGGCGCATCCGTGCTGCTCCCGGCGGCAGGCCCAGCCGCCGCCGCCGATCCCATGGTCCTGCGCGTCGGGACGACCCAGGACCTGGACTCGACGAACCCGTACCAGACGGCGCTCGTCTCCGGCTACGAGACGTTCCAGCTGACCTACAACCTGCTGGTCGACTTCGGGCCCAACCTCGAGCCCGTGCCGGGCTTCGCCGATTCCTGGCAGCGGTCGGCGGACGGCACCTACTGGACCTTCCACATCCGCGACGGGATGAAGTGGTCCGACGGCCAGCCGGCGACCTCGGCGGACGCCTGCTTCTCGTTCCAGCTCGACCTCGACGCCATCAAGGCGGGTGAGAGCGTCGGCCTGGGCTACATCGACCCCAACGTCACGGACGCCGGCATCACCAAGGTCGAGTGCCCCGACCCGCAGACGATGATCGCGTACTCGAAGGACCCGTCTGCGCGCATTCTCCAGACGTACGTGCCCATCCTGCCCAAGCACATCTACGGCAAGGACACGTAC
>JAJYGO010000339.1 GCA_021785115.1 Chloroflexota bacterium
CTGGGTAGGACGCCGGATCGCCGCGTCGCGAGGCACGCGCCCGTTGCGCGTCGGCGCAGCGCTCTCCCGGCGGCCGTTCGCCACGGGCGTGGCGAGCGCGCCGGCGACCGCGCGACTCCCCACCACGACGGGGCTCAGCAGGCCGCGGATCGTGAGGTTCAGCAGCAGCGCGATCCCGGCCAGCAGCAACCCCAGCAGCACCACGAACGCGCCGGGAGGACTGAGCAGCGCGGAGAGGCCGCCCGACAGCTCGGAGCCGAGCCAGCCCCCGCCGTCGGCGAGCGCGGTCCCGGAGGTCCCGTGTCCCCAGACCAGGTGGAAGAGCCCGATCCCGCCCAGGAACGCCACCAGGGCGCCGAGCGCCGAGACGCCCCAGCCCGTGCCCGCGCTCGGCGCGCGCTCCACGAACGCGCCGGCCACCAGGAGCAGGATCGGGAGCAGCCACGCGCCCTGCCCGAAGGACGGGCGGAGCAGCTCGTTGACGTACCGGTTCAGGATCCCCTGCCCCGGCAGGAAGAGGGCGATCAGGGTGACGGCCCCGGCCACCAGCAGCACGATGCCCACCAGCGTCCGCGTGAGCTCCGGCGAGAGGCGCAGGTCGATCGACGGGCCCCTCGACCGGCGGCGGGTCGTGCGCGCGCGGGTGCGCGTGGCGGGTGCGCGTCGGCGGGTCGCCACCTAGACCTCCACCACCACCGGGAAGACCATCGGCCGGCGCTTGGTCTGCTCGTACAGGAAGCGGGAGAGGCCGTCCTTGATCTGACTCTTGAGCAGGGCCACCTCGCTGGTGTGCTCCTCCGGCCGGGCGATGGCGTGCAGCACGCGCTGGGCCGCGGCGCCGATGACCGGATCGGCCAGGTCGTCCACGAAGCCCCGCGTGACGATCTCCGGCTCGCCGATGACGCGCCCCGTCTGCTTGTCCACCGTGACGACCACCAGGAACATGCCGTCGCTGGCGAGGGCGCGGCGGTCGCGCAGGACCACGTCCCCCACCTCGCCCACGGAGAGCCCATCCACGAAGACGTAGCCGGAGCTCACGGGCTGGCCGCGCCGCGCCGTGCCGTCCGCGCGGAACTCGACGGGCTGACCGTTCTCCACGATGAAGATGTTCTCCGGCGCCACCCCGACCTCGCTGGCGAGGCGTCCGTGCTGGACCAGCATCCGGAACTCGCCGTGCATCGGGATGAAGTACTTCGGGCGGGTCAGGTTGAGCATGAGCTTGAGCTCTTCCTGGCTGGCGTGCCCCGAGACATGGGCATGCCGGATGGCGTGGTAGATGACGTTGGCGCCCTGCTTGAAGAGGTTGTCGATGGTGCGCGCCACGTACTCCTCGTTGCCGGGGATCGGGCTCGCGCTGACGATGACCGTGTCCCCCGGCTCCACCTCCACCCAGCGGTGGTCGCGGTTCGCCATCCGGGCGAGCCCGGCCATCGGCTCCCCCTGCGCGCCGGTGGTGGCGATCACCAGGCGGTCCACCGGTGTGTTCCGGATCTGGTCCTTCGCGATGAGCTGGCCGGCCGGGTAGTTCAGATAGCCCAGGTCCGTCGCGATCCGGACGTTCTGCTCCATGCTCCGCCCGACCACCGCGACCTTGCGCTCGAACGAACCCGCGGCGTCGAAGACCTGCTGGACGCGGGCGATGTTGCTCGCGAAGGTGGCCACGATGACCCGGCCGTCGAGCGGCTCGATGATCTCGCGGAACGCCTCCCCGACCGTCCGCTCCGACGGCGTGTACCCGGGGTTCTCGGCGCGCGTCGAGTCCGAGAGCAGGCAGAGGACGCCCTCCGTGCCGACCTGCGCAAGGGCCGCGAAGTCGGAGAGCTTGCCGTCCACGGGCGTGTGGTCGAACTTGAAGTCGCCCGTGTGCACCACGATCCCGACCGGGGTCCGGATGATCAGGCCCATCGCGTCCGGGATGGAGTGTCCGATGCGGAACGCGCTCACGCTGAACGGTCCGACCGTCACGGTCTCGCCGGCGTCGAGTGCCAGCATCGGGTTGTTGGTCAGCCGGTGCTCCTTGACCTTCCCCGAGAGCAGGCCGCGGGCGAGCGTGGAGGCGTAGATCGGGACGCCCGGGAAGTCCGGCAGGACGTAGGGCAGGCCGCCCACGTGGTCCTCGTGCGCGTGCGTGATGATGAAGGCCCGGACGGCCTCCCGCCGCTCCCGCAGGTACGTGACGTCGGGGACCACGAGGTCGATCCCGAACATCTCCTCGTCGGGGAACATGAGGCCGCAGTCGACGACGATGATGTCGTCGCCGTACTCGAACACGTACATGTTCTTGCCGATCTCGCCCACGCCGCCGAGCGGGATGATGCGCAGAGGCGTCCCCTCGCCCGAGCGGAGCCGCTCCGGGCGTGCTGCCGATTCGCTCGGCTTCGGCGCGGGGCCCGCGCCGGGGCTGGTGGGAGCGGCCACCGACGGCGGCGTCGCCGGTCGGCGGGCGGTTCGTGCTGGCATCAGAAGAGTGTCATCTGGTCGGTCTGTCCCCCGTCCTGGGTCGGGTCCGCGACGGACGGCGCGGGCCGCGAGAGATCCTGGAGTGCCTGGTCGACGGCATCCCGGTCGACGTCGGGCGCGGAGAGCCCGGTCGCGGCCGCATCGGGTGCAGCGGGAGCTGGCGCGATCGGCGTCGCGGCAGCTGGCATGATCGGCGTCGCGGCCGCAACCTCCGACGACTCTCCGGGCGCCGTGGTGTCCGCCGGGCCCGCCGGTGCGGCGAGCTGACCGGCCGTGCCCACGTCACGGAGCCGGTCGTCGTCCGTCCCGGCATCCCCGGCCCTGGCCGCGGCTCCGACGGTCGGCGAGTCCTCCCCGTCCCCCCTTCCCGCGAGCGACGCCGAGCGCGCGACGCGCGCGTCGATCAGGACCTGCGGCAGGTTGGCCATGTCGGCGACGAGCGTCTCCCTGAGGGCGGCCTGCCTGAAGGCCGCGGCTGGATGGTACATCGCGTAGGCGACCGCGGACGGGGCTCCAGTGCCCGGATCGACCGGCCTGACGGTGCCGTGAGCCGAGGAGATCCTCGCCCCCGGCATGAACGTGCCGAGCGAGAAGCGCCCCAGCGTCACGATCACGGCCGGGTCGAGGAGCGCGAGCTGGCGACGCAGGTAGCCGGCGCACGCCGCGATCTCGTCCGGCTCCGGGTCGCGGTTGCCGGGCGGGCGGCACTTGACGACGTTTGTGATGAAGACCTCGTCGCGACGCCAGCCGAGCAGACCGAGCAGCTCCTCCAGCAGACCGCCGGCCGCCCCCACGAAGGGGCGGCCCTGCTGGTCCTCGTTCTGGCCCGGTCCCTCGCCGACGAAGACCACCTCCGTGTCCGGGTGCCCCTCGCCGGGGACCGCGTGGGTCCGACCGCGGTGCAGACGGCAGGCGGTGCAGGCGCGGACCTCCGCGGCGATCTCCTCGAGCGCCGCCGCCCGCTCCCCCGGGGTCACGCGGTCCCGCCGGCCGGGAGGCGCGCTCGACGGCCGTCCGGCACGGCCGCCTCAGGCCCCCACGGCGGCCGCCCGCCGGGACGCGGCCGCGAGCCACCCGCGGGCCACCAGGAGCTCCGCGATCTGGACCGCGTTGGTCGCGGCGCCCTTCCGCAGGTTGTCCGCCACCACCCAGAAGGCCAGGCCCCGTCCGTCCGCCATCGAGGCATCGGCGCGGATGCGGCCGACATAGACGTCATCGGTCCCCTCGGCGCTGGTGGCGAGGGGGTAGCGGTGCTCGTGCGGCTCGTCCACCACGACGACCCCGGGCGTCGCCGCGAAGAGCGCCCTGGCGCCCTCCGGCGTCAGCGGCTCCCGGGTCTCCACGTGCACCGCCTCCGAGTGCCCCACGAAGACCGGCACCCGGACGGCCGTGCAGGAGACCCGCAGGTCCGGCATGTGCAGGATCTTGCGGCTCTCGGTGACGACCTTCCATTCCTCCCTGGTGTACCCGTTGTCCAGGAAGACGTCGATCTCGGGGAGGGCGTTGAACCCGATCGGATGGGGGTAGACGCGCGCCTCCTTGGGCGCGCCGGCGGCGTGCGCGCGGACCTGCGCCTCCAGCTCGTCCACGGCCTTCTCGCCGGTACCCGCGACTGCCTGGTAGGTGTCCACGATCACGCGCTCCAGTCCCACGGCGTCACGGAGGGCCTTGAAGAGCGGCATGAGCTGCATGGTCGAGCAGTTGGGGTTCGCCACGATCCCCTCGTGCGTCGCGGCGTCGCCGTCGTTCACCCCGGCCACCACCAGGGGGACCCCGGGCTCCATCCGCCACGCCGAGGAGTTGTCCACCACGGTGCAGCCCCGCCGGGCCGCCTCGGGCGCGAGCGCGCGGGAGACCGAGCCGCCAGCCGAGAAGAGCGCGACGTCCACCCCCTCGAACGCCTCGGGGGTCGCCTCGATCACCGGGTAGGTCCGGCCGTCCACGGCGAGGGTGGTGCCGGCGGACCGGGCCGAGGCCATGACCCGCAGCTCCCGGAACGGGAACGCGCGCTCGTGGAGGATGTGGATCATGGTCCGGCCGACGAGCCCGGTCGCGCCGCAGACGGCGACGACGGGTCGAGGATCGGCGGGCTTCGTCTGGGGCATGGCGGTGCTGACTCCGTCTGGGTGGGCGATGGCCCGATGATACCCCGCGGGCACCGGTGCCCGGCGAGCGGCGACCGACTCGACCGGCCGGGCGGGCGGGAGACGCGTGCGGCCAGGGACAGGCTCGACCGGCCGGGCCGGCGTTGCCGGGGATGGAACGAGACCGGGACCCTGCGGCCCCGGTCTCGCTGGTTCGCGCTGGTCACGGCCCGCCTGGCGGGCCGCCAGGTCAGGCGTTCTGCCGCGCCAGGTGCCGCTGCATGGCGGCCTTGCGCGAGAGGTTGATGCGACCCTGCCGGTCGATCTCGGTGACCATCACCATGACCTCGTCGCCGATCGACACCACGTCCTCGACGCTCGGGACGTGGTAGTCGGCCAGCTCGCCGATGCGCACCAGTCCCTCCTTGCCGGGGAGGATCTCGACGAACGCCCCGAAGGTCATGATGCGGGTGACCTTGCCGAGGTAGGTCGCGCCCACCTCCACGTCGCGCGTCAGCCCCTCGATGGTCTGGATCGCGCGGCGCAGGTTCTCGCCGTTCACGGCGGCGATCTCCACCGAGCCGTCGTCCTCGACGTTGATCTCGGTGTTGGTGTCCTCCTGGATCTTGCGGATCATCGAGCCGCCCTTGCCGATGATGTCGCGGATCCGGTCGGGGTTGATCTTGATGGTGACGATGCGCGGCGCGAAGTCGCTCATCTGCGCGCGGCTCTCGGGCAGCACGTCCAGCATCTTCCCGAGGATGAAGAGGCGCGCCACGCGGGCCTTCTCCAGCCCGTCACGGATGATGGACTCGTTGATCCCCTGGACCTTGATGTCCATCTGCAGGGCGGTCACGCCCGCGTCGGTGCCGGTGACCTTGAAGTCCATGTCACCGAACGCGTCCTCCTTGCCCAGGATGTCGGTGAGGACCGCGTACCGGCCGTTCTCGCCGCTGACGAGGCCCATGGCCGCGCCGGCGACGGGCGCCTTGAGCGGCACCCCGGCGTCCATCAGGGCGAGGGTCGAGCCGCAGGTCGACGCCATCGACGTGGAGCCGTTCGAGGTCACGCACTCGCTGACGAGCCGGATCACGTACGGGAACTCGTCCGCGGACGGGAGGACGGGGACCAGCGCGCGCTCGGCGAGCGCGCCGTGCCCGATCTCGCGCCGGCCGGGCCCCCGCATCGGCTTGTTCTCACCCGTGCTGTAGGGCGGCATGTTGTAGTGATGGATGTAGCGCTTGGACTCCTCGGGGCTGATCGTGTCGATCCGCTGGACGTCGGACGAGGGGCCCAGGGTGGCGACCGTCAGCGCCTGCGTCTGGCCGCGGGTGAAGAGACCGGACCCGTGGGCGCGCGGCAGCAGGCCCACCTCCACGGAGATCGGACGGATCGTGTCGAGGTCGCGACCGTCCATCCGGATCCCCTCCTCGAGCACCAGCTCGCGGACGGTCTTCTTGTGGATCAGCGTGGTGAGCGACCGCGACAGGCGGACGTCCCGACGGGCGGCCTCGAAGACCGCGTCCGCGCCCTCCTGGTCGCCGTCCCGTCGCATCCGGATCGACCGCGCGACGGCATCGTGGAAGCGATGGATCCGACCGGGCAGATCCTGCCCGAACCGGGCCACCAGCCCTGCGGTCGCCTGGGCGTCGGCCAGCCCGCGGTGGCTCGTCTCCTGCACGACGCCGAAGAAGCGCGCCAGGTCGGCCAGCTTGTAGCCCTCCTGGTCCGGGTAACCCTCGCGGGCGAGCACCAGGGTGTCCAGGTACTGGCCCGGCTGGTACCGGGTGCCGTCGCCGGCCGCCGCCTCGAGGAACCCGAGATCGAAGCCGAGGTTGTGCCCCACGAGCACGGCGTCCCCGGCGAACTCGCGGAACTGCCGCACCGCGTCCGCGGGGACGGGCGCCCCGGCGACGTCCGCGTCGGCGATCCCGTGCATCTGGTTGCCCACGATCGTACGACCCGGGTTCACGAAGGTGGACCACTGGCCGACGACCTCGGTGCCACGGAGCTTCACCGCGCCGATCTCCAGCAGCTCGGAGAGCTGGGGGTCGCGGCCGGTGGTCTCCACGTCGACCACGACCAGCTCGCGGCCCTGCTCCACGGCGGCCACGAAGTCGAGGACGCTCTCGGTTCCGGGCTCGAGATACGGGGTGCGCTTGGCCTTGCCGACCTGCGCGCGGAGCTGCTCCTGGAGGTCCAGGATGGGAGCGAGGCTCCGGTGGCCGAAGACGATCGCGTCGGCCATGACGGCCTCCGACAGGATCTTCGCACCGGCCTCGACCATCATGATCGCGTCGCGCGTGCCGGAGACCACCAGGTCCAGCTCGGACTCGTCGAGCTGGCTCATGGTGGGGTTGAGCACGAACTCGCCGCCGATCCGCCCGACCCGCACGGCGGCCACCGGGCCCTGGAACGGGATCTCGCTGATCGTCAGCGCGGCCGAAGCGGCGATGGTGCCGATGACGTCCGGGTCGTTCTCCTGGTCCGCCGAGAGGACGGTCAGGACGACCTGCACGTCATCCTTGTACCCGGCCGGGAAGAGCGGCCGGATGGGTCGGTCCGTGAGCCGGGCCGCGAGGATCGCCGCCTCGGAGGGCCGCGACTCGCGCTTGATGAAGCCGCCCGGGATCTTGCCGGCGGCGTACATCCGCTCCTCGAAGTCCACGGTGAGCGGGAAGAAGTCGAGCCCGGGCCGCGGGTCCGAACGGTTGGCCGTCCCGAGCACCACGGTGTCCCCGTAGCGCACGGTGACGGAACCGCCCGCGAGACGCGCGAGCTTGCCCGTCTCGATGGTCAGGGTCCGACCACCGAACTCGGTCGATACTGAAACTGGCATCAGTCCTCCTATGCCGGAGGACGACCGGCGCGCTGGACGCTGCCCGCCTATAGCGAACGCCCAGGGCGTCGAGCCCTGGGCGTGGCTGATCGGCGAGATCCGGCCTTAGCGGCGGAGACCGAGCCGTGCGATGACGGCCCGGTAGCGGGCGTTGTCCTTGCGCACGAGGTACGCGAGCAGACGACGCCGTTGCCCAACGAGCTTGAGGAGGCCGCGTCGCGAGTGGTTGTCCCTGGGGAACCGCCGGAGGTGCTCGGTCAGGTCCTTGATGCGCTCCGTCAGGAGTGCGATCTGGACCTCCGGCGAGCCCGTGTCGCCCTCCGCGATGGCGAACGAGCTGATCAGCGTTTCCTTTGTCTCCCGCGCGAGCGGCACTCGGTCCTCCGAACTTTCACACCACGACTACGTCAACCGGCGGAGTGTACCAGTCACGCACCGGCACGGCAAACCTGGCGGCCCGGTCGACGCGCACGGGACCGGGCGGCCGGGCGAGCCCCGTGCCGTCACTCGTCGGCCGCACCCAGCAGATCAGCGCCTAGCAGGCTGCCGCGTTCGTCGAAGAACCGCAAGCGTGAAGCCGTCACGTACTCTGGCGAGAGCTCAAACCCAAGCCAGGTTCGGTTGAGCCGCTCCGCCGCCCACCCTGTCGTCATCGACCCGCCGAAGATGTCCAGCACGACGTCGCCCGGGTCCGTCAGGAACCGGATGAACCACTCGGGAAGCTGGACCGGGAATCGCGCCGGGTGCACCTTGAGGCCCCGAGCCGTAAGCAGGGAGATGTAGCGCCCGTTCGAGTCGTTGTTGCCCAGGACGAGGACGTTCCCCGGGATCGCCCCACCCTGATCGCGAGCCCACGTTTCCTTGGCGACGTGGCCGCTGGGACGCCGCTTTGCGCGGAATCCACGCTCGATCAGTCTCACCATGTCGTTCGAATACGGAACCAGAACGTTCCGATTGTGCGCCTTGGGCCGTTCCGTCTTGCTGAGCCACCAGCACGGTTCAACCGAGTCCTTGACGCGGATGCGCTGGACGTTGACCCATTCCGCGGGTGTCGGCATCTTTGCCGGGTTGTACCAGTAGATCTCCTGGGCAAGGAAGAAGCCGACGTTCCGCACAAGCTCGAGCAGCAGTTCGAAGTGGTACAGGGAACGAACCGGGTGTCCGCGGCGCCAGGCGCCGCCGATGTTGACGACGAACGACCCGTCCCCCCGCAGCACTCGATGTACCTCCCGGCCGAACGGCATGAACCACTCGACGTATCGGTCCTGTGGTTCGTTCCCGTATTCCTTCTTGAATTCGAGGGCGTACGGCGGTGAGGTCACGACCAGGTTCACGGAGTCGTTCGGCATCGCGCGGAGGAGTTCCAGTGCGTCTCCAACGTACGCCGCACCGTGGCGGGTGCGATAGGCCGGTTCCCAACCGGGCACGAGCTGCGCAAAGGCCTCAGCTGAGACAGGACGCGCCGAGTCTGCGAATAGTCCGAGGTCCCTTGCCTCCACGAGTCAGACGACCTCGGTCAGTGACGAGTACCAGGGGTGGGCCGCCGGCCGGGACACCGACTGCATAGTGGCCAGGTAGCGAGAATCGCCGTCGAGGCGGGCCAGGTCGGCCGTGCGCGCGAACATGTACTCCCAACGTCCCGTCCGGTTGTAGAGGCAGGCGGCGAGGATGTCGAAGTGCGCCACGCGGTAATAGCGGCTCATGGGGTCGCTACGG
>JAJYGO010000423.1 GCA_021785115.1 Chloroflexota bacterium
CCAGGCGCGCCGACGCGAGGTGGCTGATCACCTCGTTCATGTTGGTGTTGGTGGAGGTGCCCGACCCGGTCTGGTAGACGTCGATGGGGAAGTGGTCGTCCCAGCGGCCCTCGGCCACCTCGGCGGCCGCTGCCTGGATCGCCTCGCCCTTGGCGGCGTCGACCAGCCCGAGGCTGACGTTGGTCTCGGCAGCGGCGATCTTGACCATCGCCAGCGCGCGCAGGAAGCGCCGGGGCATCCGCTGGCCGGAGATCGGGAAGTTGAGGACGGCGCGCTGGGTGGAGGCGCCGTACATCGCATCGGCCGGGACCTCCATCTCGCCCATGGAGTCGCGCTCGATGCGGGTGGCCTTGGCAGGGGCAATCTCGTCGCTCATGCGCCGATGGTAGTGCGGGCCGACCCCTGCCGGAACGGGCCGGATGGACGGGCCGGATGGATGCGCAGGAACGGAGGCGCGGCGGCGCGTCGCCGCCGACACCGCGGCCGCGCAACCCCGAGGGCGCCGGCTGCCTGACCGCTGAGCGGGCAATCGGATGCCCATGCCCGCTGGGTGGGCAACCCGGCGCGCCGCGCCAGCCGAATCCGCCCGATCCGCCGCCGCGCAGGTGACGGCCTGACCGCAGGGCGGTCATCCGCAACGGCCTGACCGCTCCGCGGGCAACGCAACGGGCAACGCACCGGCCAGCAACGGGCAACGCACCGGCCAGCGCCGGGGGCAATCCACCGGGCAGCGGAGCGGGCAACGCCCCAGGCCAGCGTGGCCGCTGCCGCACGCGGTTGATCGGCTGCCGCGTATCCTTCGCCGCGTGACCGTGCCCGCTGCCGACTTCCGCACCGCCATCGGCCAGTTCGCCACCGGCGTGACGATCGTCACCGCGCTCGACGGCGACCGTCCGGTGGGCATCACGGTGAACGCGTTCGCCTCGATGAGCCTCGAGCCCGCGCTGGTGGCGATCGCGCTCGATCACCGCCGGTTCATCGTTCCGATGATCGAGGCGACCGGGCGTTACGCCGTGAACGTCCTCGCCGAGGATCAGCAGTGGCTGAGCGACTGCTTCGCCGGCGCCAACGTCAACCCCAGCCGCGAAGTGTTCTGCGGCGCGCCCTGGCACCCGGGCCTGACCGGCCTGCCGATCATCGCGGGCACCGTGGCGTCGCTCGAGTGCCGCGTCGTCGAGCGCATCCCGCTCGGCGACCACCGCATCTTCGTCGGGTCGGTGGAGGCCGTCTCCGTGGCGGAGCCAGACGCGCCGCCCCTCCTGTACCACCGCCGCCGCTACCTGCGGATCGAACGCGCCACCACGGCGCAGGTCGTCGGCAAGCCCGAATCGCCGGGCAACTGAAGCGGGCGCGAGGGCGAGGCGTGCCGCAGGTCCGGGCCAACGGGCTCGACGTCGGGTACGAGGTGGCGGGCGACGGTCCGCCGCTCCTGCTGCTCCACGGCGCGTCGTCGGGCGGGCGACTCGACTTCGGGCACCAGATCAGCCGCCTTGCCGGCGAGTTCACCTGCTATCTGCCCGACGCCCGAGGCCACGGCGCGACGCGCTGGGACGCCGCCGACGGCTTCTCCTACGACTGGCTCCTCGACGACGTGGTCGCCTTCGCCGACGCGTTGGGCCTGGGCGCCCTCCATCTCATCGGCTTCTCGATGGGCGGCGGGACGGCGATCGGGGTGGCCAGCCGCTGGCCCGAGCGCGTGCTCACGCTGGTGGTGATGGGCATCACGCCGGAGCGAGAGCCGCGGGCGTCGGTGGCGCGCCGGCTGTTCGACGCCGACCGGGTCAAGCGCGAGACGCGCGCCTGGGCGGACGTGCTCGACAGGCGCCATGACCCGGTGCAGGGCGAGGGCGCCTGGGAGCGGCTGCTGCCGGCGATCGGCACCGCGATCGCGACCCAGAACCTGCTCGGCCCGGCGGAGCTCCGGCGGGTGGACGCCCCGGTGCTGGTGATCGCCGGCGATCGCGACCCGTTCGCCCCCGTCGACCACGCCTTGGCGCTCAAGCGCCAGCTGCCCGACGCCCGGCTGCTGATCGTCCCCGACTGCGGCCACGAGGTGATGGCCCGCAAGCCGGCGATCGTCAACGAGGCGCTGGCCGGGTTCTACCGTTCTACCGCAGCGATTGCCGCCGCGCGCGCCGAGCGGTACGCCGCCGCCCACGGCGCCACTCGCGGCGGCGCCGCCGACGGCCCGCCCGCACCACCGGAGGCACAGCGATGACCCAGGACGAGCGCCACGAGTACGTGCACGTGGCCTTCCCAGCCGGGGAGCCGCCCCTGCCCGGCGTGGCGCTGGTGACCCTCGACCGGCGCGAGGCGCTCAACGCGCTCTCCTACGCGCTGCTCGCGGAGCTTGACGCGAAGCTGGCGGCCCTGGACGCGCGCCCCGACTGCCGGGCGATCGTGATCGCGGGCGCGGGCGAGCGGGCGTTCGCGGCCGGTGCCGACGTGAAGGAGCTGTCGGTCGAGACGCCGGAGTCACTTCGGGCGGCGGACCCCTTCTCCGCCGTCGACCGCGTGGCCCTGCTCGCGACGCCGACCATCGCCGCGGTCCGCGGGTTCGCGCTGGGCGGCGGGTGCGAGCTGGCGATGGCCTGCGACATGCTGGTCGCAGGCGACGACGCCAAGTTCGGCCAGCCCGAGATCCTGATCGGCGTCATCCCGGGCGCCGGCGGCACCCAGCGGCTGGCGAGGGCGGTCGGCCAGGCGCGTGCCATGGAGCTCGTCCTCACCGGCCGCCGGATCGACGCGGCCGAGGCGGACCGGCTGGGCCTGGTGACGCGGGTTGTGCCGGCGGGCGACGCGATCCACGCCGCGCTGGAGCTCGCCGCGAAGGTGGCCTCGATGCCCCCGCTCGCCGTCCGCGCCGCGAAGGCCGCAGTGCGCGCGGTGCAGGACCGGAGCCTCGCCGACGGTCTGGCGTTCGAGCGGCGCGAGTTCGAGGCCCTGTTCACCACGGCCGACCAGCGCGAGGGCATGGCCGCGTTCCTCGACAAGCGCCCGGCGGCCTGGAAGGGACGCTGAGGCACCGAGGTCGCCAGCCGCTCAGGCGCTCCGCACCGTCTCCGAGCCCAGCTCCGCCTCGAGTGCCGGCCCGCTCGAGGGCAGCGTCACCTCGAACCGGGCACCGGCCGCGCTCCGCCGATAGACGAGGTCGCCGCCCAGCGCGCGGGCGAGGCCACGGGCCACCGAGAGCCCGACGCCCGTGCCCTCGGTGCCCTCGGACGCGGCGCCCCGCGAGAACCGCCGGAAGATCCGCCGCTCGTCCCGTAGCGTCACGCCCGGCCCCTCATCCTGGACCGCGAGGGTGATCGACGGCTCGCCGTTGCGCGACAGACCGGGCAGCACCTCCACCAGGATCGGGCCGGCGGGCGCATAGCGCGCGGCGTTGTCCAGCAGGATCCACACGATCTGCTCGGTCGCCGCCTCGTCGGCGATCGCCACCGCGCCCGACGCCCGCTCGACTAGCGCGACCCGTGGGATGAGGCTCAGGTCAGCCGCCACACGGCGTGCCAGCGGTCCCAGGGCGACGGGCTCGCCCTCCAGCTCGAGCGTGCCGCTCTCCATGCGGCTCAGGAGCAGCACCTGGCTGACCAGGCGGGCCAGCCGTCGCTCCTCCGTGCGGACTGCGGCGGCACGCTCGCGGATGTACGGGCTGCCGCTGCGCTCGAGCAGGTCCGTTGCCGCCAGCTCGATCGTGGCCAGCGGCGCGCGCAGGTTGTGCGAGACGCCGCGGAGGAACTCGCGCTGGAGGCGGTTGAGCCGCTCGAGACGATCGGCGCGGTTGGCCGCCTCGCCGTACTGCTCGGCCTCGACGATCACGCCGCCCGCGAGAAGGGCCATGACCTCGAGGCTCGTCTGGTCGCCGTCGCTCCACGGGGCCGAGGGGCGGAGGCCCGCCTCGAGCCGTCTGCCGTCGACGCCGAGCCCGGTCGGTGCCTCCACCAGCTCGGGATCCCCGTCGGACGGGGACGCGGTCGTGAACCCGCCGGGCGCCGCGGGGGCGCCGGCCGTCGCGAGGACGGTCCCGTCGGGCTCGACGATCCGCACCCACGCGACGTCGAAGATGTCGGCTGCCGCGCGGGCGAGCACCCTGCCGGCCTCGGGTGCGGTCAGGTGGATCGGGACGGCCGCGGCCGCCGACAGCGAGCGTCGCAGCACGGACTCGCGGTGGTCGAGCGTGGCCACGAGGCGGTCGAGGCCGGCGGCAACGCGTGCGATGTCGTCGTGCTGCGGCGTCGCTCGAACCGGCGGGACGCGCCCGTCGGCGATGGCCGCCAGCCCGTCGTGGACCACCACCAGGCGCCGGTGCAGGATGCGCGCCAGCAGTGCGGCCAGCAGGAGCGCGAGCAGGGCCGTGGCGAGCAGCAGGGCTAGGATCAGGATCGGCAGCTGGCCCGCCGTGGCCTGCACCGCCGACACCTGCGAGGAGAGGATCAGGTCGGCGCCGCCGCCGGGACCGTCCAGATGGGTGCGCGTCGCCACGATGTCACCCTGGCGCACGACGCCGGGCGTGCCGGCTGTGGCCGCGAGCGCCGCGATCGAGCTCGTCGGGTCCGTCGCCACGGTCGTGACGCCGTCGGGCCCGGCCAGCGTGACGGCGTACCCGGTGAGCGTGGCCAGACCCGTGGCGAACACCGCGTCCAGCCGCCGGGCGAGCGTGATCCGCCCGACCGTCCGTCCGGCCGCGTCGGCGTCGGGGATGGGCTGCGAGGTCACGAGGAACACCGCCCCGCCGACCTCGAGCACGGTGGGCGTGGCCGGGCTCGTTGGGGCCAGGCTGGCGAGGGCGGCGGCGACGTCCGCGGCTCCCGCCGTGACGGCGGTCGCGGGGCCGTCCACACGCCCCGCGGCGACCGACCCCTGCTCCACCAGGAACGCCACGACGTCGTCGTGGACGGCGGCGGACTGGTTCGTGGCCACCATGCGCTCGAAGACCGGCCAGGTGGCGTAGCTCGACGCCAGCGCGTCGAGGTCCGACTGCGCCTGCTCGAGGTGCAGCACGGCCGCATCAACCGCCCGCTGGGTCCGGGCGACGGCATCTTGGCCAAGCGCGCGGTCCACCTGGACGTAGACCAGCAGCCCGAGCACGGCCGCGGGCAGGACGGCTGCCAGGATCAGGGCGATCGCGGTCAGGCGGTCGAAGGGGACGCCCGCGCCGCGAGCCAGCTGGCGGCGCAGCGGGTTCACGCCTCCTCGTCTCCGGTGGGGTCGCCCAGCCGGTAGCCGCCGCCCTTGACCGTGTGGATGAACTTCGGATTCGCCGGGTCCGGCTCGAGCTTCTGGCGCAGTCGCCGGATGGTCACCCAGACGTAGACCGGGTCTGCGCCGTCGGCGCCCGCCCAGACCCGGGCGAGCAGCTGGTCCGTGGTGAGCGGCTGGCCGCCGGCCGCCGCGAGGGCGCCGAGGAAGCGGCTCTCGACCGGGGTCAACTTGAGCCTGGTGCCGTTGACGATGGCCTCGCGGCGTCGCAGGGCGAGCACCAGGCCCGCGGCCACCGACTGCTCCTCGGAGGGGATCCGGTCCGCCATCCGACGGAGGACGCGCTCCACACGGACCTGCAGCTCCGGGTAGTGGAAGGGCTTCACGAGGTAGTCCTCGGCGAAGTCCCGGATCGACGCCGTGCGGGAGGACACCTCCGTCACCGCCGAGAGCACGATGATCGGCAGGTCGGCGCGCTTCTTGATCTGGGCCGCGACCTGCTCGCCCCGCATGTCCGGGAGCATCAGGTCGAGGATGACAAGGTCCGGCCACTGCCGGTCCAGCGCCGAGATGGCCGCGCTGCCGCGCGTGGCGACCGTGACATCGAAGCCGTCTCGGCGGAGCCGGTCCTCCAGGAGCGCGTTGAGGCGGACGTCGTCGTCCACGAGGAGCAGGTGCGGAGCGCGTCCGGTCAACTCGATGACCCCCCGTTGCCCGTGTTGTGGGTCGGCTTCGGCTTGGGCGTCGGCTTCGGCTTGGGCGTCGGCTTCGGCTTGGGCGTCGACGACGGTGTCGGCGTCGGCGTCGGCGTCGACGAGGGCGTCGGCGTCGGCGTGGGCGTCGGCGTCGGCGTCTGCCTGGGCTTGCTGGACGGCGTGACGGGGTGGCTGGGCTTGGGCTTCTGCGTGGGATGCGGTTTGGCGGTGGGCGCCGGGGTGGCGCTGCCCGGCGCGGGCGACGCCGTGGCGGGCGCCGGCGATCCCGCCGGGGGCGGAGAGCCGCCGGGCTCGGGGCTTGCGCCGGGCGCCGCCGGCGGCGGACTGCTGCCGGGCCGCGTGACGGGCTCTGGCGTCCATGGCCGCAGGGAGGCCAGGCTGCCCATCAGGAGCGTCGCGCTGGGGTGCGTGATGTCCGCCGGTACCGCTGCCGAGCGCGGGTCCGCTGCGACGAGGGCGATGATGGAGGTGGGCGGCCCGGCCTGGGACACCGAGATCCAGACCGTCACGCCGGCCCGCTGGTAGGCGGTCCACGCCCCGGACCGCTGGACGGGCTGGTAGCCGGCACGGCGCAGGGATGCGTCGTAGGCGGACTGCTCCTGGGCCGGGTACTGCGGCGAGGTGAAGGCGTAGAAGCGGGCGTTGCCGTCCATCCCCGGCCCCTCGGCCCCGACAACCACGGTTGCGCCGGGCGGGACGGGGAGGTCGGCGAGGACGTTCGCGGCCGCGGAGGCATTCGGCCCGGGCGAGCCCGCGCATGCGGCAGCCGATCCGGCGAATGCAAGGAGGGCGAGGGCAGCCGCAAGCCGACCTGCGCGGTGCGGGGCGCGGCGGGCTGGCATGTCAGCGTCTCCCTGCGCACGCCAAGGCGCAGTTCCGGGCAGGGGCCGACAGTGGGTCCTCGCGCTGCGGCCGTCTGGCACGGGCGGCGCGCAACCGCACAGACCCGGTCCGCGCCACAGCCCCCGCTTCGACGCGTGCCAGTGCAAGGATAGTCCACCTCGCCGGGGTCCCTACAATCGGACCTATGTCCACCCAATCGCTCCAATCGCGCCATGAGGCGTGGATCATCGACGCCGTCCGAACTCCGATCGGGCGGTATGGCGGCGCGCTGGCGGCCGTCCGCCCCGACGACCTGGCGGCGGCGGTCATCCGCGCGATCGTCGATCGCAGCGGGCTCGACGGGTCACTCGTCGAGGACGTCGTCCTCGGCTGCGCCAACCAGGCGGGCGAGGACAATCGCAACGTCGCGCGCATGGCGCTGCTGCTGGCAGGCCTGCCCGTCGAGGTCGCCGGGCTCACCGTCAACCGGCTCTGCGGATCGGGGCTCCAGGCGGTCAACACTGCCGCCCACGCCATCGGTGCGGGCGACGGGGAGGTGTTCATCGCGGGCGGGGTGGAGTCGATGACGCGCTCGCCGTACGTGATGCTCAAGCCCGAGGGCGCCTACGACCGCGGGCCGCGCGCGATGGAGGACACGACCCTCGGATGGCGGTTCGTGAACCCCCGGATGCAGGGGCTGTACCCGCCCATCTCGCTGGGCGAGACCGCGGAGCGGGTCGCCGAGGAGTACGGCGTGTCGCGCGAGCGGCAGGACGCATTCGCCCTCGAGAGCCAGCGACGCGCCGCGGCGGCGATCGAGACCGGCCGCTTCGCCGACCAGCTCATCCCCGTCGAGGTGCCGAGCAGGAAGGGCGCTGTAACCCTCGTCGAGGGCGACGAGCACCCGCGCGCCACCTCCCTCGAGGCGCTCGCGGCCCTGCGGCCGGCGTTCGTCAAGGGCGGGACGGTGACCGCGGGCAACAGCTCGGGCATCAACGACGGCGCGTCCGCTCTGCTCCTCGTGGAAGCGGCGCGGGCGAGGACGCTTGGCCTCAAGCCGATGGCCCGGGTGGTCTCGACCGCGGTGGCCGGGGTGCACCCGGATGTGATGGGCATGGGCCCGGTGCCGGCCGTGCGCAAGGCGCTGGGGCGGGCGGGCCTCGCGGTGGCGGATCTCGACGTGATCGAGATCAACGAGGCGTTCGCCAGCCAGTCGGTCGCGTGCGCCGACGAGCTCGGCCTCGACCTCGCGAAGGTCAACCCGAATGGCGGCGCGATCGCGCTCGGGCATCCGCTGGGGGCCTCAGGGGCGCGGCTGATGACGATGCTCGTCCACGAGCTGCGGCGCGCGAACGGCCGTTTCGGCATCGCGACGATGTGCATCGGCGTGGGGCAGGGGATCGCGACCGTCGTGGAGCGGGTGGAGGGGTAGAGACCGGGCGTGCCCCTCGGAGGCTCGCGCCGGCGTGCCCTTCTTACTGTCATACCGCGCCCAGGTGAGCGCGGCGCCGGTCGCGGCCAGGCGCCCCGCATCGACGCGGGGCCCCTCCCTTCTGCAATACCGAAGCTGCCGGTGGTATGCGCCGCGATCAGGCCGTAGCACCGGCCAAGGCGGTATTCGGGACTCCGATGAGCGTGGACCTCCCGCCAAACGGGCCGCAGCACCGCCCACGCCGGTACAGCGGGTCTCCGGGCATCGCCGGGCGCCGGCGGGCGCTCCCCGGCGACTGAGCGCAGGCCGACTGCCCTCCCCCCCCGCCGACGGCCTGAGGAGATTCACCCCGAATTTCGTCGCGGGCAGTGGACGAAATCAATTGCTGTGCGTACGATCCTCGAGTCTCGGACCGGGCGGTCCCGGACCCGCGACCCGAAGGAGTACCCGCCGTGATCGACGCCCAGCCCTCGATCGTCTCCTTGACTGACGCCGCCGCCCACAGGCTGCGCGAGCTGACCAAGGAAGAGACGAGCCCCGCCATCGGCCTGCGCGTGTACGTCTACTCCGGGGGCTGCTCGGGCTACCGCTACGGGATGATGCTGGAGGACCAGCCCACCGCCGACGACAGCGTCCTCGAGGCGAACGGCGTCCGAGTCTACGTGGACAGCAGCAGCGTCCCGCTCCTGGTCGGCTCGTCCATCGACTACGTGGACACCCTCATGGGCGCGGGCTTCACGGTCGCGAACCCCAACGCCGTCTCCGGCTGCGGCTGCGGCTCCTCCTTCCGCACCGCCGACGACGCCGGCACGCCGCGCGCATGCTCCCACTGACCGCCTGACGGTCGCGCCACCAGCCCGCTGCGCAGCCGCTGCGCCGATCTCGAGCCGCCGGCCGCCGGCGGCTCGCTCGAATCCAG